>NZ_JANFZX010000117.1:0-2614 GCF_024461615.1 Anaerotruncus sp. DFI.9.16 | reverse complement strand
GAAAGGAGACAGAATATGAGCCCGCGAAAAACGGACGGATGCACCTGGGAACAATGCGCATTTACATGGAGCGAGCTTGCTTTATCGGGAAGGAGCTGGGCGGAACTGGAAGTCTGCCAGCCCCGTCCGGAACCGGACCCGGATGCGGGGTACACCTGGGAGGACATTGAAAAGGCAAAACTGGACTGGCAGATGCTGACGGACAAGCAGCCGTCCTGGCAGGAGTGGCAGGAACTCATCCCCGGCGGCAACTGGGAGGATTCGCTCACTGTCGCCGCGGAGGAAGGAGAAGCGCTCCTCCTGCAGATCAACGCCCTGAACGCGCCCGCCGCGCAGGGGATCACCTTCGTCGTCGTATACGATCCTGCGGCGGTATCCTGGGAGGAGGGCTTCCCACAGGAAAAAATCGGGCTTGCGGTAAACGGCCGCCAGCTTCCGCAGGTGGCCTCGCATGAAAACGGAGAACTCAAGCTGCACTTCCCCATTGCACCGGAAGAGCCGTGGACGGGGATCATTACCCTGCTGGGGTTCCACGCGAGAAAAGCCGGAGAACTGACCTTTGCCCTTAAAGGAGGGACGTTATGACAACCTATGAAGACAACGGCAGCCTGAACATGGAGCTTACGGAGGAAACGGGCGCACGGGAAGCGGCGGTCCCTATGGCCGCGGCCGCAAGCGACCGCGCCGAATACATCGACGCGATCCCCCGCGAGTACGTGGAGGCGCCCTACCACATCGCCTATAAGGGCAACGAAACCGTTTCCCTCAACAGCGGCGCTCTGCAGCTCTCTTACACGGACGTCCACCTGCCGGGCTTAAACGGCTTCGACCTCGACGTGGTGCGGTCCTACGACTCCACCGCTTCGGGCGCCCAGTACGCCATCCCGGAAAAAACCAGCGGAAGCTGGTACGGACAGGATGTCCGTTATGACACCAAGCTGGAAATGCGGTATATGTATTTCAAAAGCAAAAGTGAGCTCAGAGAACAGCGGGAGAGCAACGGTTTCACAGCGGACGACTACTTCCTCGACGATATCATTACTGGAAAGCGTCTCAAAACCATCGCCCGTACAAACGACCACTTCCTCAAGCTCTACGGCCTGGGATACGGCTGGCGGTTCAATTTCCCCTCCATCGAATACAGTGCGCCCACAGAAATCATGGAGATTCAGGAAGGACTGCGCGGCACCATGTACCTGCACCTCGACGACGGACGCTCCATCACCATCGCCCGCAACTATGAAAAAAGAGTCTGGGAGTTTGAGGACTACGAGGAAAAGGACATCACCCTCTCCTTTCCCTCCGGACAGACGGTGGTGACCCACCGGAACGGCCGCAAGGACGTTTTCTCCGGCACCGAGGAGGATATCCGGCTCCAGTATATGGAGGATAAGTTCGGAAACCGGATCTCCTTCGGCTACACGGGCGGCCGCCTGAGCCGGATCACCGACACCATGGGGCGTGTTCTCAATCTGAAAGAGACCGTCTCGGGCAATGTGAAGACCCTCTACTGGCAGCAGGAGGATACGGGGGATATCCTCTGCAAGTATACGGTGCAGGACAACCGGCTCATGGATGCGCACGCCGTCATCAGGGAAGGCAGCGAGCGCGTCACGGCCTACGAGTACACCCCGAAGATCGGGAATACCCGGCTGTTCCTCAAGACGAGCCAGTCGGCGGACGACGGTGTCGATATCACCTATCAACTCCTGACGGCCATCCGGCACCCCTCGGGCGCCCGGACGGAATATACCTATCAGGGGATCAGCCGGAATCTGCCGAGCTGCATGCACGGCACGGTCTACAGCTTCGCGGTACAGGCGCGCAGGGATTTTCCGGACCCGGCCGACCGGAACGCCGCAATGCACGAGGAAACATACAGCTTTGCGGTGGGCGAACTGGACCTGACGGATAAACAGGTCAAGAAGGTTGGCAGGAACGGCTTCGGGGCCGATTATACCAAGACCGCGACGGTGGAATACCTCAAGGGCGGCGTCGCCGAAAAGAGAGTGGTCAGCAGCTTTGAAAGCAAGCACGGCATGCTTTCCACGGAGGAGACCTACCACATCATCTCCGGTGCGGCCAGACTCGTGGGCAGGCGGGAGATCAGGTACGAATTTGAAAACCGCGGCAAGCGCAAGCTGCCCGTCTCGGAGACGGACACGGTTTACGATCCGCAGGGCGGCGGCGCCCGGAGCAAGACGATGACCTGGGCCTACGACTCCAAGGACAATGTCACCGCATATACGGAGAACTATCCGCAGGACGCCGCCAACAACCAGAACGTCTCCTCGACCTACGACCTCTCCTACAGCCTCATGACCGGGAGGGTTACGACGAACACCTCCGGCACGATCCGGGAGGCGTACACGCTTACAAGCGACAAAAAGCTCGCGGCCGAGAAGCGGGTCTATGACGGCGACGTTCTCAAGGAGCGCGCCTCCTATGAATACGACGGACAGAATCGTCTGATCCGGGAAAAACGGTACTACGGCGACCCGCTGGATACCACGGAGGACTGCGCCGTCACCGAGTACGTCTACGGCCCCTACTCCCCCGAGCCCATCGAGGTGCGGCTCCTCGGCGTAAAGGATGCAAACGGTAACCTGATTTC
>NZ_JANFZX010000116.1:0-2694 GCF_024461615.1 Anaerotruncus sp. DFI.9.16 | reverse complement strand
AAAAAACCCCCGGGGGCCCCCGGGGGGGGGCCCGCTTCTTTTCCCTCGCCGCGCGATCCCATCGCGTTCGTTGAACAATACGGCGATGGCCGCGGGGGCCGCGCTGGAATGACTTTATTAAAATTGTCGCTTATCTATTGACAAACGCCCTGCGGCGTGGTAATATAATAAGGCGCCTAAAAAGCGTTGACATATCGCGGAGTGGAGCAGTCCGGTAGCTCGTCGGGCTCATAACCCGAAGGTCGTAGGTTCAAATCCTGCCTCCGCAACCATTGAGAAGCCCAGAAACGTCATGTTTCTGGGCTTTTTTACGTGTATGACACCAATGTGTAAATCAACACCTCCTTTAAACCAGCAAATAGACACCAACGATGAAAAGGAGAAACAATTATATTTATTGTTTCATCTTGGAGCATCTTTTAGGGCCCACCGATATCGGTGGGCCTTTTTTTTCTCTATCTTTTAGGTCAATTATAACTAAAAAAGGGATTTTTTCACCCATAAAGAAAGGACCGGATAGTTGGACAGAAGAATTGATACAATGTAAGCATACAGAACGTATGTTCCCTAAAAAGGCAAACTTTTAAGAAGAGGCGGCTTAGGAGGGGGTGAAGAGAAAAAAGCAATTTCAGGGTGGGATGGCGGGTTTCTATAAACAATACAGCATAAAGGGAGGGAATTTCATGCCAAGCACAAACAAACTGCCAAATTCGGATTTAAACCAATGGGTGGCAAGCGACCGGCCGGTGATGGAGGATTTCAACCGCGACAACGAGATCATCGACGGGCTTGTGGGACACCTCAAAAAGACGCCCTATGTCGGTGCGGACGGCTATTGGTATGTGTGGGACACCGACGTCGCCGAGTATGTCAAGAGTGAAACCAAGGCGCGCGGTGAAATCGGCCCGCAGGGCCCGAAGGGAGAACAGGGACCGCAGGGCCCGAAGGGCGATACCGGCGAAAAGGGAGACACCGGCGCGGGGTTCCGGGTGTTGGGGCTCTTTGAGTCGGCGGCGGCGCTTACCGAAGCGCACCCGAGCGGTGCGGCGGGCGACGCCTATGCGGTTGGGACCGCGGCGGACAACCGCATCTATATCTGGTCTGACGAAAACGTGTGGAAGGACATCGGCGTATTGCAGGGTCCGCAGGGCTTGCAGGGCGAACGCGGTCCACAGGGAGAGCAAGGCCCGCAGGGTGAAAAAGGCAACCCTACTGTGATTAACGGTAAGATGCCCGATGCGGATGGTTCGATCTCCTTAATAACGGACGACATTTTGGAAACCAATACGCGCAAGTTTGCAAGTCCGGAGGAAAAAGTCATTTGGAATGCAAAAGCCTCCCCGGCATGGAGTGTCACGGCGACTCTGACGGCGGCGGACTGGGTGGGCAACACGGCCCCCTTTACGCAGGTGCTAGCGGTTGAGGGTCTTATATCTACCAGCAACGGGATTGTAGACGTAGCGCAGAGTGCAACACCAGAGCAACGGGAATCCGCCAGAAATGCGTTGCTTTCACTATCTGGACAGGCAACGGATCAAATTACAATGTTGGCTGATGGGGAAAAACCGGCGGTGGATATTCCCGTTACAATTCTTGTATTGGGGTGATGATATGGCGCTTATTGGAAAATTTCCGCTGATCACGGTGACAAATCCGAAAAATCCTCCGAGGTATACCTATACTGGACAATCGGAATTAATTAAGGGACCTGATATCTGGAAGATCAAATTTGTGACTTCTGGTGTGTTTACCTTGCTCTCACCAACTAAGTTGGGCGTCGATGTGTTCCTCGTTGGTGGGGGCGGTGGTGGATTCGGCAGTGGTGGGGGCGGTGGCTATACTACCAACGGTGTAACAATATTGCAAAAAGGCGTTGATTATAAAATTCTTATACCTTCTGGAGGCGTAGGAGGCGAGTCCGCTACGGATGGCGGGACATGCACAGCGTTCGGTTTTGTTGCTGCAGGAGGTGGTAAAGGCGGTATGGATGGTGGTGACGGAGGCTCTGGCGGAGGTGCTCTGAATAACAGAGATAATGGCGGATCAGGCGGATCAGACGGCGTGCGCGGTTCCAACGGCATGCATTATAGCTTAACCCTTAAAGAAGAATGTCTTGGCGGAACAGGCCAAATAGCCTCCACTCGCGAGTTTGGCGAGCCTAGCGGCGTATTGTATAGCGGCGGTGGCGGTGGCTATGGATTAATGGCCTTCGGCGAAGGTGGAGCCGGGGGTGGCGGTAACGGCGGAACCGGAGACAGAAATTGGACCCAACCCGCGGAAAGCGCAACGTACTATGGCGGAGGCGGAGGTGGTGTTGAAGGCCTCTCCGGTTCCGGTTATCAAGGCATCGCCATCATTCGAAATCACCTCAACCCCCATAGTGGAAGCGTAATCAATTGATAAGGAGGGGCGAAGTAAATGAATTTCGCAGTCGTCCAAAACGGCGTGGTGGTGAACATGATCGTTATCGCACCCTACAACACATCCGATTTTCCGGATTCAGTGCCGGTGGGGGACAAGCCGGTCGGTATCGGGGACGAGTACCGGGACGGGAAGTTCTGGCGGAATCACCAAGAAATACGTTAACCCAAGTGATATTAACAAATAGGTGGCCGCCTCCATCGGAGGCGGCCACAATGGAAAGGAGACAGAATATGAGCCCGCGAAAAACGGACGGATGCACCTGGGAACAAT
>NZ_JANFZX010000115.1:0-2902 GCF_024461615.1 Anaerotruncus sp. DFI.9.16 | reverse complement strand
AACTGCGCGGCTTCGCCGCGCACGCGCGCTTTGCGCGCGAACGCCCCTGCGGGGCGTTATTTTCCGCCGTGCGGTCCCGGCGAGCCTTCCGGTCAATGGATTTTCCCGGCACGGGCGGCGGCTGTGCTTGGGCCGCGCGGCCTGCCTGAACCAAAAGCTTTGAAGGGGGCAGGGGAAACTTTCTCGAAAGTTTCCCCCGGGAGGGATATCTATTAACGCTTCCAGCGTTAATAGATATCCTCGCCATTCTCCGGAATGCAGGGGGTCATGGCGGCGATGGCGACCTCAAGCTGTGTGAGGTCGGGCTCGAAGGTGGTGAGCCGCTGGAGCCAGAGGCCGGGCGCGGAGAGCGCGCGGGTGAAGGGATTGTTGTGGCGCCCGGCATAGCGGATGATCTCATAGGAGATGCCGATGACCACGGGCAGCAGCAGGATTTTCAGCGCGACGCGCATCCAGATATTGCTCCAGGTCACGACCGAAAAGACGAGGATGGAGATGACCAGCACGATCAGCAGGAAGCTGGTGCCGCAGCGGGGATGGAAGCGTACATATTTCTTCGCGTTTTCGGGGGTGAGCTCGTCGCCCGCCTCATAGCAGGCGATCGTCTTATGTTCCGCGCCGTGGTATTCGAACACCCGATGGATGTCCGACATGCGCGTGACGAGGAAGAGGTAGAGGATAAAGATCGCGATCTTTAGCAGCCCCTCGGTCAGGGTCATGGCGAAACCGGGGGCGTTGACGAAGTGGCCGAGGAATTTGATGACCGCCGCGGGAAGGAGCATGAAGAGGCCGACGCAGAGCACCGCCGCAAGGATGGTGACGACGGCGTTGAAGACCCACATGGCCTTGTCGCCGAGGTGCTCGTCGACCCAGCGGTCAAATTTGGAGGGTTCCTCCTCCTCGGCGAAGCCGGAGAGGTCGGCGGAGCGCATGAGGCACTTGTAGCCCTGCCCGAGCATGCCGATAAAATTAAAGATGCCGCGGAGGATGGGAACCTTGTGGTACCACTTGTTTCCGCCGCTGTCCCAGGTCTCGGTAATAATTTCGCCGTTTTGCTGGCGAATCGCCATCGCGGAAATCCGCGGCCCCTTCATCATGACCCCTTCGATGAGGGCCTGTCCGCCGATGGACGTCTTTTTGATCTCTTTTTTATAGGAGTTTTCCGACAAATGATCAGCCCTTTCCAGACAGGCCGCTGTCCGCGGCCCGCCGCGCCGCCGGTCCCGGCGGCAAGTTCAGATAACATATTACCACGTCAATTGTGAATAAATCAACTCTTTCCCGTGGGCAGCAGGATCGTCACGCGGGTGCCGACATTTTCCTTGGAGGTGAGCTCCAGCGAGCCGCCGTGCATGGCGACGATCTCATCCGCCACCGCAAGCCCGATCCCCGAGCCGCGGCGGGTGGAATTGGCCTTGAAAAACTTCTCCTTGACCTTGGGCAGATCCTGCTCGCGGATGCCGCAGCCGGTGTCCGCGACGGTGATGCGGATGTCGCCGTCCCGCATGTCGGCCTTGATGGTCACCGTGTCCCCGCGGTCGGAGTACTTCAGCGCGTTGTCGATGATGTTGACGAACACCTGGCGCAGCCGGTTGCGGTCCCCCTCAATCGGGGCCACGAGGTCGGGCTCCTCGTAGATAAGGCGCTTTTCCTCATGCTTGGCGCGCTCCTCGAACATGAGCACCGCCTCGGAGAGTTCCGCGATCAAATCCATCTTGTCCTTGACGAGCTTCATGCGGCCGCTCTGGATGCGGCTGAAATCGAGCAGCTCCTCCACCATGCCGGCGAGGCGTTCGGTTTCTCCGGTGATGACCCGCATCCCCTTGGATAGCATCTCCGGATCGACCTCGCCGCCCATGTCGGCGATCGTCTCCGCCCATCCCTTGATCGCGGTGAGCGGGGTGCGCAGCTCGTGGGAGACGGAGGAAATGAAATCGTTTTTCATCCGTTCGCTCTGGGAGAGCTCCTCCGCCATGTAGTTGATCGTGTCGCAGAGTTCGCCGATCTCGTCGTCGTTGCGCTTGGCGAGCCGCGCGTTAAAATCGCCGTGAGCGATCTTGCGCGCGGTGACGCCCACCTCTCCCACCGGGTTGACGATCGAATTGATGAAGTAGGAGCCGGAGAAGATGACGAAGAAGATGATTGCCACGCAAACAAGGGTGAGGATCAGGATAAACAGGATGATCTGCTGGTCCACAAGGTCGAGCGAAACGGCGAACCGCACCGCCGCGATCTGCTGGTCGACGACGGGGGAGGCGCGCGTGATCGCCATGATCTTCTCCCCGTTGATCACGCCGGTGAACCGCCCGACGCCGTCGGCGGCCTTCATCGCGTCGTCAAAATCGGGCATCTGAATATTGCTGCCCGGTTCGAACCCGCTCGAGGTAAAGGTGACCTTTTTATCGATATCGACGGTCATCAGCTCCATGCGGTTGCGCTCCTGGAAGTTTTCCACGAGGCTGCGCACCTGCTCGGAGAAGACGGCCGAACTGTCCTCGGCGTAGGCGTTGAGCTGCGATACGACGATGTTCGCCTGCGTCATGATCGCCGCCTGAACGTTGTTGTAATAGAAGGCGCGGATGCCGAACGCAAAGCCGATCTCCAGAGCGATCAGGATGACCAGAATGACGCCGAGGTTGTTAAAGAGCCAGCGTTTGGTAATTTTTTTGACAGCCACAGCGTCACCTCGCTTTCTGTTTGCCGCTCGGAGAGCGGCGGAGCTTGTCGGTGGTCGACCGACGGCGGTTTTAGGCTTGCTACTCAGGGAGCAGCGTAGCCTGCCGGGTCCCGCCCCGGCAGGCGGTCCCATTTCTTGTGCGGACAAGAAATGGGGGAAAGAAACCGCAAGGGGCTTGGGCGGCCTGCCCGGGCTGCGCCCGGAGCGCGCTACGCGCGACGGCCG
>NZ_JANFZX010000114.1:0-3075 GCF_024461615.1 Anaerotruncus sp. DFI.9.16 | reverse complement strand
GCGCGCAAGAAGTCGGCCCGCCTGCCGGGGCGGGTCCCGGCAATCCATGCCGCCGCAGGCGGCACATTGAAAGCGCCCCGGAGGGGCGCGAAAAAAGCCTTCCGTCCCCCGGGCGGAAAATCTAAAAAGAAGCCCCGCCGGGCGCAGCGCGGCAAATTCCCCGGCGGAGCGTCAGTTTTGTTGCGACTTTATGGAGGATTGTTGCGTGTTTTATCCAGCGCATTGACAGCGATACCCGCTCCGACTATACTGAAATTACGGAAAATGACATCCATACAGTTATGATAAGGAGTGATCGCACATGTCAATTTTAGTCACCGGAGGCGCCGGCTACATCGGTTCCCACACCTGCGTAGAGCTGCTGAACGCGGGCAAGGAAATCGTTGTGCTGGACAATTTCGTCAACTCCAAGCCCGAGGCCCTCAAACGCATCCGCCAGATTACCGGCAAGGACTTCAAATTCTATGAGGCCGACCTGCTCGACAAAGCCGGGGTGGAGCGGGTGTTCGAGCAGAACCAGATTGACGCGGTCATCCATTTCGCGGGGCTCAAGGCGGTCGGCGAATCCTGCCGCATTCCGCTGCGCTACTATCACAACAACCTCACCGGCACCCTCGTCCTCTGCGAAGTGATGGCGGCGCACGGCTGCAAAAAGATCGTCTTCTCCTCCTCCGCCACCGTCTACGGCATGGAGAATCCCGTCCCCTTCCGCGAGGATATGCCGCTGCCCCACGCGGCCACCAACCCCTACGGCACCACCAAGCTCTATATCGAGCAGATCCTCACCGATCTGTGGAAGGCCGATCCCGCGTGGAGCGTCGCGCTGCTGCGCTACTTCAACCCCATCGGCGCGCACAAAAGCGGCCTGCTCGGTGAGGACCCCAACGGCATCCCCAACAACCTCCTGCCCTACATCGCGCAGGTGGCGACCGGCAAGCTCGAGGACCTGGCCATCTACGGCGACGACTACGAGACGCACGACGGCACCGGCGTGCGCGACTACATCCACGTGGTCGACCTCGCGGTGGGACATCTGAAAGCGCTCGACTACGTCCTCGACCGCACCGGCGTGGAGGCGATCAACCTCGGCACCGGCCACGGCTACTCGGTGCTCGACGTGCTCCACGCCTTCGAGAAGGCCTGCGGCAAGCCGATCAAGCACCACATCGCGCCCCGCCGCCCCGGCGACATCGCCAACTCCTACGCGGACGCTTCCAAGGCGAAGGAGCTGCTCGGATGGACGGCCGAACGGACGCTCGACGACATGTGCGAGGACAACTGGAATTTCAGCAAAAAGAATCCCAACGGGCTTTAAGTCCTTTGCGGGAGGCGGCGAAGGCCGCCTTCCGTTTTTTTGCCCGTTCCGTCATCTTCTTGAACTTTATGGGGAAAACTGCTATGATGTGACTTGTTTGGAACGTGTTGGCCCTGCCGGAAAAAGATCGAGGGATGTTTATGGCAAAGAAAAAACAACAGATGCATGCAAAATCCGTATTCAGCCTGCTTTTCGGCAAGCTGTCCATCGTCATCCTGCTGATGCTGGTCCAGCTGGCGATCCTGCTGGTGGCGATCATCCTGCTGGGCGACCACTTTGTGGCCGTCTACGGATTCCTCACCGCGCTGAGCGTCACGATCGCAGTCTGGCTGGTCAGCAAGGATGAAAACCCCGCCTACAAGCTGGCGTGGACCATTCCCATTTTGATCTTTCCCATCTTCGGCGGGCTTTTCTACCTCATGTTCGGCAACAAGAGCATGCCGAAAAAGCTCGCCCGGCGGATCACGCTGGCTGAGAAGAGCGCCCCCCGCGTGCTGGCGCAGGACGCCTCCTGCGTCGAGGAGCTGCGGGAGGCGGACCCCGGCATGGCCACCCTCTCCGACTATATCCTGCGCACCACCGGATCCCCCCTCTGGAAAAACACCCAGTCGGAATACCTGCCCATCGGCGAAACGATGTGGGCGCGGATGCTTGAGGAGCTGCCCAAGGCCAAACGGTTCATCTTCATGGAGTACTTTATCCTCGAGGAGGGGGTCATGTGGGAGCCGATCTTTCAGATCCTGCGCGAAAAGGCCGCGGAGGGGGTGGACGTGCGTTTCATGTACGATGACCTCGGCTCGATCATGACGCTGCCCGCCAACTACGCCGCCAAGCTGCGCAAGGCGGGCATCAAGTGCGCGCTCTTCAACCCCTTCCAGCCCCACCTCAACTCGATGATGAACTACCGCGACCACCGCAAGATCACCGTGATCGACGGCAACGTGGGGTTCTGCGGCGGCATCAATATCGCCGACGAATACATCAATGACTACGAAAAGCACGGCCACTGGAAGGACACCGGCGTGCTGCTGCGCGGCGACGGCGTGTGGGGGCTGACGGCGATGTTCCTCTCGCTGTGGAATTTCACCGTCCCCACCGACCATGACTTCGCCCGGTACCGCCCCACCCAGCCCCAGCCGTGCGACGGCTTCGTGCAGCCGTTCGGCGATTCCCCGCTCGACCAGATCAACGTCTCGGAGGAGACGTACATGCAGATCATCAACCGCGCCACCCGCTACGTCTACATCACCACCCCCTATCTCATCCTCGACAGCGAGATGATCACCGCGCTGCAGATTGCGGCGCGCAGCGGAGTCGACGTGCGCATCATCACCCCCCACATCCCCGACAAATGGGTCGTGCACCAGACCACCCAGTCCTTCTATCAGCCGCTGCTCAACGCGGGGGTGCGCATCTATGAATACACCCCCGGCTTCGTCCACGCGAAGATGTATGTCTCGGACGACAAGGTCGCGATCGTCGGGACCGCCAACATGGACTACCGCAGCTTCTACCTGCACTTCGAGTGCGGGGTCTGCTTCTACCAGTCGAGCGTTGTCGCCGACGTGCGGGACGACATCGTAAAGACCTTCGGCAAGTGCTTTGAAATCCCCCGCGACTATATCAAGCACGTCAAGCTGTGGAAGCGGATCGTGCGCGCCTTCCTGCGCCTCTTCTCGCCCATCATGTAGGCCTTTTCCGGCTTATGCAGAAGCGGGGGGGGGGGGGGGGGGGGGGGGGGGGGGGGGGGGGGGGGGGGG
>NZ_JANFZX010000113.1:2500-3500 GCF_024461615.1 Anaerotruncus sp. DFI.9.16 | reverse complement strand
TGAAACGCACCTTGAAAATTGAACAATGGAAACAAATATCTGCAAGCTAAGTAAAGAAATTATTCTAGGAATAGGGTAATAGAAACTACAATAGCCGAACGAGAACCAAGATTCAAGCATGGTCAAGCTACAAAGGGCACAGGGCGAATGCCTTGGCACTGGGAGCCGAAGAAAGACGTGATAAGCTGCGAAAAGCCACGGGGAGCCGCAAATAGGCCTTGATCCGTGGATGTCTGAATGGAGCAATCCGGCGGATGTAACGATCCGTCATGGCGCACTGAATCAAATAGGTGCGTCAGGGGAACCGCCTGAACTGAAACATCTAAGTAGGGCGAGGAAGAGAAATCAACCGAGATACCGCAAGTAGTGGCGAGCGAACGCGGCATAGGCCAAACCGGAAGGAGCAATCTTTCCGGGGTTGTGGACTGCATAAAGCATTGTCAATCTCTAGCTGAACTGCATGGGAAGGCAGACCGGAGAGCGTGAGAGTCGCGTGAGCGAAAGAGAGAGACAGCCGGCAGGATCCAGAGTACCGCGGGACACGTGAAACCCCGTGGGAAGCCGGGGGGACCACCCTCCAAGCCTAAATACTCCCCAGTGACCGATAGTGAATAGTACTGTGAAGGAAAGGTGAAAAGCACCCCGGGAGGGGAGTGAAATAGTACCTGAAACCCTGAGCCTACAAGCACACAGAGCGCGTCAAGGCGTGATGTGGTACCTTTTGTAGAATGGTCCGGCGAGCGTATGTATGCAGCAAGGTTAAGCACTTCAGGTGCGGAGCCGAAGGGAAACCGAGTCTGAACAGGGCGTCAAGTTGCATGCATAGGGCCCGAAACCGGGTGACCTATCCATGTCCAGGTTGAAGTGGGCGTAAAAGCCCATGGAGGACCGAACCGACCTCCGTTGAAAAGGCGGCGGATGAGGTGTGGATAGCGGAGAAATTCCAATCGAACCCGGAGATAGCTGGTTCTCCCCGAAATAGCTTTAGGGCTAGCGTCAT
>NZ_JANFZX010000112.1:0-3838 GCF_024461615.1 Anaerotruncus sp. DFI.9.16 | reverse complement strand
CGCTCGTGATTCTTGCCGCCCACGGGCGGCAATTCCCGTGAAAGCCCCGCCGGGCACAGCGCGGCACATCTGAAGCGCCCCGGAGGGGTGCGAAAAAAGCCCTGTCGGGCGCAGCGCGGCAAATCCAGGCCCGCCCGCCGGGGCGGGTCCCGGCAATCTCCGCCGCCGCAGGCGGCACATCTGGAGCGCCCCGGAGGGGTGCAAAAAAAGCCCCGCTGGGCGTAGCGCGGCAAATCCAAAACCGCCCGCCGGGGCGGGACCCGGCTAAAACGCGCTGCCCGGCTTCGCCGGAGCGCCGCTGCACGGCGACGCGCGTTCAAAGGGGCTTACGCCCCTTTGGATTCCCATAGAGGAACTGCCTGCGGCAGAATCTCTTACAAGATGCGCCCCGAAGGGGCGCGAAAAAAGCCCCGCCGGCGGGCCGCCGGCAAACGCCGCCGCTCCCCGAGCGGCAACCCCCAGGAGGAACGCAATGAACATCCTGCTTGTGGCAATCAACGCGAAATACAGCCACACCAACCTCGCGGTGCGCGATCTGCAAAACGTGCTCGCGGCGGAGGGGATGGAGGCAGGAATCGCGGAATATACGATCAACCAGCCCACGCGGGAGATCCTCAGCGACCTTGCGCGCCGGGGCGCGGATACCTATTGCTTTTCCTGCTACATCTGGAACATCGAATATGTGCGCAGGCTCGGCGCGGACCTGCGGCTGCTCTTTCCGGAGGCGTCCATCCTGCTGGGCGGGCCGGAGGTGAGCTTCGACCCGGAGGAACGGCTCGCGGCGATGCCGTGGGCGGACGCGATCCTCTGCGGGGAGGGGGAGCCGCAGATCGCCGGTGTCCTGCGGGAGGGACGGCCGCGCGGGGTCCGCCGCGCCGGGCGGTTTACCGACCTGGACGCGCTGCCCTTCCCTTACCGCGATTTCGACGCACTCAAAGACCGGGTGCTCTACTATGAGTCGTCGCGCGGGTGCCCGTTCGGGTGCAGCTACTGCCTGTCGTCCGCCGACCGGACGGTGCGTTACCGCTCGCTGCCGCGCGTCTTCGACGATTTGCGGCGGTTCCTCGACGCCGGGGTGATGCAGGTCAAGTTCGTCGACCGCACCTTCAACCTCGACGCGGACCGGGCGCTCGCGATCTGGAAATTCCTCGCGGAGCACGACAACGGAATCACCGGCTTTCAGATGGAGCTGGGCGGAGACCTGCTCACCGGGGAGCAGCTGGCGTTTTTCTCCACGGTGCGGCCGGGACTCTTCCAGTTCGAGATCGGCGTGCAGAGCACCTGCGGCGAAACGCTCGCGGAGGTCTGCCGCAAGACGGACGTCGGCCGCCTGATGGAGAACGTGCGCGCGCTGTCGGCGGCGGGCCGCCTGCATCTGCACCTCGACCTGATCGCGGGGCTGCCGGGCGAGGATTTCGCGCGGTTTGCGAAAAGCTACGACGAGGTGTTTTCCCTGCGGCCGGAGCAGCTCCAGCTCGGCTTTCTCAAGCTGCTGCGCGGCTCCTCCCTCTACGCGCGCCGGGAGGAATACGGCCTCGTGCACAGCGAAACGCCGCCCTATGAAATTTTATGCACGCCGCGGCTTTCCTTTTTGGAGCTTTCGCGGCTCAAATCGGTCGAGGAGATGACCGAGGCGTACTACAACAGCGGCCGGTTTTCCCACACGCTCGCATACCTGCTGGAATACATCCCCTCGCCGTTTGAGGCGATGCACGCGCTCGGGGAGCGGATGCCGGCGCGTGCGGTGGGCAAGTACGAGTATTACGACCTGCTTTACGCGCTCTGCGTCGACCGCGGCGGCGATCCCGAAATCTGCCGCTGGCTCGTGCGGTACGACCTCTGCCTGCATGAGAGGCCGCGCCGGCTGCCCGCCTGCTGCCCCGAGGCCCCGCGGGAGGCGCGGCGGCGCGCGGCGGAGCGGGGGCTGCCATCGGGAGCGCATCTCGAGCTGTTCCCCTTTGACGTGACCAGCCCCGGGCGGGAGCCGGGGGAGACGGCGGTCTGCTTTTTCCACGGGGAGCGGGATCTGCGCGGCAGGGCGCGCGCCGAACGGATTTTGTAAAAGGCCGGGTATTTACCCGGCCTTTTCTGTACGTCCCGCGCGGACAGGGACTGTATTTTTTTGCAAGAAAATAGGGGAAATTTGTTGGATTGTGTTGACTTTTCCCTGTAATTATGCGATCTTTATAACAGCACGTTCACAATTTGTTTTTATTTGAGGGGGACAAAAGAAAGATGGAACCTGTATTCGTAGGCTGGCTGTCGCTGCTGCCGCCCATTATCGCGATCGGCCTCGCGCTGATCACCAAGGAGGTCATCTCCTCGCTGATGATCGGCATCCTGTCGGGGGCGCTCATCTATGCGCTCAATACCGGCCTCAACCCGGTGGTCGGCGTCGCGGAGACGACCTTCAAGCTGATGGCGGGCCGTATGGACGTCAACATCCTGCTGTTTTTGGCGCTGCTCGGCGCGCTGGTCGTCGTCATGCAGATGGCGGGCGGCTCGCGGGCGTACGGCCGTTGGGCCTCCAGCAAGCTCAAGAGCAAACGCAGCGCCCTGCTCGCGACGAGCGCGCTCGGCGCGCTCATCTTCATCGACGACTATTTCAACTGCCTCACCGTCGGCACCGTCATGAAGCCGGTCACCGACAAGTACGGCGTTTCCCGCGCGAAGCTCGCGTACATCATCGACGCGACGGCCGCGCCCATCTGCATCATCGCGCCGATTTCCAGCTGGGCGGCGGCCGTGGGCTCCAACCTGGCGGTGACGGGCGCGTTTGAAAGCGATCTGGGCGCCTTTGTGGCCACCATCCCCTACAACCTCTACGCGCTGCTTTCAATCGTCATGGTGGTCGCGCTCTGCTGCACCAACCTCGACTTCGGTCCGATGGCGGGCGCGGAGGCGCGCGCAGCCAGGGGCGAGCTCGGCGCGGTGGACACCACCGTGGGCGAGGAGCTGCCCGTCAACGACAAGGGCCACGTCTACGACATGATCATCCCCGTTGTGGCACTGATCATTTTCTCGATCCTCGCGATGCTGTGGAACGGCGGCTTCTGGGGCGAGGACCCGGCCTTCCATTCGATCGGCGCGGCGTTCGGCAACTGCACCGCCTCCGAGGCGCTGGTCATCGGCGGCTTCGGCGGCCTGATCGTGGCGTTTCTGCTCTTCGTGCCGCGCGGCGTGGTCCGCTATAAGGACTTCATGGCCGGCATCGGCGAGGGCGTCAAGTCGATGGTCCCCGCGGACATCATCCTCATCCTCGCCTGGACGATCAGCGGCGTCTGCCGCGACCTGCTCATGACGGGCGAATTCGTCAAGGGCCTCGTCGAAAACGGCGGCTTCCCCGGCTTCCTGCTGCCCGCGCTGGTCTTTGCGATCGCCGCCTTCCTCTCCTTCGCGATGGGCACCGCCTGGGGCACCTTCGGCATCCTGATCCCGATCATCGTCCCCGTCTGCATGGCGGCCGCTCCCCAGCTGCTGGTCGTCTCCCTCTCCGCGACGCTGGCGGGCAGCGTCTTCGGCGACCACTGCTCCCCCATCTCCGACACGACGATCCTCTCGTCGACCGGCGCGGGCTGCAACCACATCGAGCACGTCTCCACCCAGATGGTCTACGCGCTCACCGTGGCGGTCTGCTGCTTCTTCGGCTATATCGTGGCGGGCCTGACCGGGGGCAACATCCCGATCACCCTCGGCGTCTCCATCGTCCTGCTGCTGGGCGCGCTCTTTGTCCTCCACCGGCTGTTCGCCGGCAGGGGCGAAAAACAGGCCGCTTAAAACCTGCCGCAATCAAAAGAACCGGGGGGGGGGGGGGGGGGGGGGGGGGGGGGGGGGGGGG
>NZ_JANFZX010000111.1:0-3881 GCF_024461615.1 Anaerotruncus sp. DFI.9.16 | reverse complement strand
CCCCCCCCCCCCCCCCCGGGCCGTGTTCTTTTTTCAGAGCGGTTTCACATAGAACCGCCGGGTGCGCGGGCCGTCGAACTCGCAGAAGTAGACCGCCTGCCACACGCCGAGCACCGGCCGCCCGTTTTCGACCGGGAGCAGCACCCCCGAGCCCACCGCGCTCGCCCTGAGGTGGGCGGCGGAGTTGCCCTCCGCGTGGCGAAACTCCGGCCGGTCGGGGTAGGCCCGCTCGAGCCCGAGCAGCATGTCGGAAACGACGTCGGGATCGCTGTTCTCGTTGACGGTGATCCCCGCGGTCGTGTGCGGGCAGTAGACGAGGCAGGCCCCGTCGGTGACCCCGCAGGCCTTGACCGCCTCGCACACCCGCGCGGTCACGTTGTAAAAGCCCTGCCGCCCCGTCTGGAGCGTGTATTCACAGAGCATCCGTCCCCGCCTCCCCTCCGCGCAGGTACGCGCCGCCGCTGCCCGGCTTCCAGCTTCCGCCGCCCGCGCCGATCTCGAAATGCAGCTTCGCGATGCCGAGGTCGACCGCCTGGGAGGCGTAGTCGGGGACCGACGCGCTGACCGCGCCGTCCCGCCAGACAAAGCGGACCGGCTGCCGGTTGAGGGCGGAGGGCGCGCGCCGGACTGCGCGCATCCCCGCCGCGAACCAGTCGGGCGGCGTCTCCCCGTCCGCGTCGTAGAGCGCCTCCAGCGGCTTGGTCGAGCGGTGGACCATCCGGTAGATGAACCGCTCCTTCCCGCCAAGCTCCGCGGACACGTGCCCGACCGTAATCACGCAGACGAGCTCCTCGTCGGGGAGCAGGCGGCAGGGGCAGGCCGCCCGGTCAAAGGTGCCGCCCACCCAGCAGGTGCCGAGCCCGAGCCTGGTGGCCTCCAGGACGAGCTTCTCCCCCCAGTAGCCCACCTTCTCCCGCAGGCAGAGGTCCGCACGCCTGCCCGCCATCGCGAAATAGCTGTTCACGCCCGAAAACATGCCGTAGCTGCGGCGAAAGCCCCGGAACGCCTCCGCGCCCTCCCGGACAAGCTCGACGCGCAGCCCGGCGCGCCGGTTGTATTCCCCCACCAGCGTGAGCAGCGCGCCCGAGGTAAAGGGCTCCAGCGGCGTCTCCAGATAGCTGCGGCGGGAAATCCGCCGCTCAACGGCCTCCAGGTCGGTCATATCCTCACTCCCCGATGATCTTGATCAGCACCCGCTTGTCGCGTTTGCCGTCGAATTCAAAATAGAAGATCTGTTCCCACGTCCCGAAATCGAGCCTGCCGTCCGTCACGGCCACGACCGTTTCCCGGCCCATGACCGTCCGCTTGAGGTGCGCGTCGGCGTTGTCCTCGCAGCCGTTGTGGCGGTACTGGGCGTAGGGCTTTTCGGGCGCGAGCTTTTCCAGCCACACCTCATAGTCGTGGTGCAGCCCGCTTTCATCGTCGTTGATGAAGACGCTCGCCGTGATATTCATCGCGTTTGCGAGCAGCAGGCCCTCTTTGATCCCGCTCTCCCGCAGCGCCTCCTCGACCTGCGGCGTGATGTTGACGAGCCCGCGCCGGGCGGGCAGGCGGAAATGCAGCTCCTTGCGGTAGGATTTCATCGGCAGCGCCCCCTTTGCATTTATTATAACACGCGTCCCCGGCCGGTACAACGTCGCATCCGGTCATCTTTTGTTCACAATCTCAGCCACAGTGAGGACACAGTTTGTTCATATTCTTGCGCTATGATGGTCTTTTAAATATGAACGACAGAGGGGGAGTGGGAGTCCGCCATGAAGCAGGATATGGACTACCGATTTGCCAATGAAAACATTCCAAAACTGATTTTATCGCTTTCCGCGCCGGCGATCGCGGCGCAGGTGATCAACGCACTCTACAACGTGGTCGACCGGATGTACATCGGGCGGATGCCCGGGAACGGCACGGTCGCGCTGACCGGCGTGGGGCTGGCGTTCCCGATCATCATGGTCATTTCGGCGTTCGCGGCGCTGGTCGGGTACGGCGGCGCGCCGCTCGCCTCGATCAAGATGGGCGAGGGCAGGCGCGACAAGGCGGAGGAGCTGATGGGCAACTGCTTTACCATGCTCGTGGGCGTCGCGGTCCTGCTGACCGTGGTGCTGATGATCTTCAAGACGCCGCTCCTGAACCTCTTCGGCGCGAGCCCCGACACGCTTCCCTACGCGGACAGCTACCTGGAGATCTACCTGATCGGCACGATCAGCGTGCAGATCGCGCTGGGGATGAACCAGTTCGTCTCGGCGCAGGGCTTTGCCAAGACCGCCATGCTCACCGTCTGCATCGGCGCGGCGCTCAACATCGTCCTCGACCCCATCTTCATCTTCGCGCTGGATATGGGCGTGCGGGGCGCGGCGCTAGCCACCATCCTCTCCCAGACGGTCTCCGCGGTGTGGGTGCTCCTGTTCATCTCCTCCAAGCGCTCCAACCTGCGTCTGCGGGCGCGCAACTTCCGCGTGAGCCCCAAGATTGCGGGACCGGTGCTGGCGCTTGGGCTTTCCCCCTTCATCATGCAGAGCACCGAAAGCCTTGTGCAGGTCACCTTCAATTCCTCGCTCCAGAATTACGGCGGCGACGCCTACGTCGGCGCGATGGTCATCATGAGCAGCGTCATGCAGTTCTTCATGATGCCCATCATGGGCCTCGCGCAGGGCTCCCAGCCGATCATCAGCTTTAACTACGGCGCGGGGAACCACGGGCGCGTCAAGCAGGCGATCAAGTACATGACTGCCTTCTGCGTGACCTTCGGGATGCTGCTGTGGATCATTATGGTCTTTTTCCCGCAGCTGCCCATCCGCATCTTTACCGACGACCCCGCCGTCATCGCCCTCACCTCCCGGCTGATGCGTATCTTCTTCCTCGGCATGGTGGTCTTCGGCTTCCAGATGTCCTTCCAGCAGGTGTTCATCGCGCTCGGCCAGGCGAAGGTCTCCATCTTCATCGCCATGCTGCGCAAGCTGATCCTGCTGATTCCGCTCGTGCTGATCCTGCCGCATTTCATTACCCCGCAGACGACCGGCGTCATCATCGCCGAGCCGATCGCCGACATCACCGCCGCACTCACCTGCTGCGCGCTCTTCGCCTGGAAGTGCCGCCGGCTGCTGAACGGCGCCCCGGAAACTCCTCCGCAGGAGCAGTAAACGCCATCAAAACGGCCCGCCGGTTTCGCATCCGCGAAGCCGGCGGGCTTTGTCATTGCGCCTGAGCGGCGGGAAACGCCGGGGCGCTCACGCGGCCCAGCCGTCCTCGAGGTCCCGAAGCGCCTCCTGTTCGGTGTCGGCCGAGAATTGGAACCTTCCAAGCCGGTCGTACACTTCCACGTGCCCCTGCACCCACCTGATCTGATAATCCGCCATTGCCGACACTCCTTTCCGTGTTGTGCGCGGTCCTGTTCCCGTGTTTCGGTCAGTCCTCCCGGACGGCCTGGAGGTAGCGCTTTTCGGTGCGGTAACCCTCCCGGGCGGCCTTCCGGCACTGTCCCATCATGTAGCGGTAAAACCCGTAGCTTCCCGCCAGCCAGACGATTGTTCCCAGCATCTTTCTCCCTCCTTCCATCCTTATTATATTAGAGCGTGTGTCCAATATAACGGACAGTTGGAGGGGTTTTCACTCTGCGTGCGGCAGAGATTGCCGGGTTACCGCCCGCCGGCGATTTTGGATTTGCCGCGCTTCGGTTTTCGATTTGCCGCGCTGTAGCCGGCGGGGCTTTAGATGCGCTCCTCGCCTGCGGCGAGCGCCGCAGAGCGGTGACGCACATTCAAAGAGGGCCACAGGCGCCACTTGTCCCTTCGGGACAAATGGTGTCCCCATTCGGGCTGTCGCTTCGCGACCCCTTTGGATTCCCCGTAGGGAGTCGCCATGCGACCCGGCCCTGCGGGCCGGAA
>NZ_JANFZX010000110.1:0-4410 GCF_024461615.1 Anaerotruncus sp. DFI.9.16 | reverse complement strand
GGGGGGGCGCCCCCCCCCCCCCCGCCCCGGTTTGTGCTATACTCTTGGGGAACCCACAGGAAAGGAAGCGGTGCGCTTTGCAACTGGAGACCGGGCGGCTTTTGCTGCTGCCGCTGCGCGCGGAGCAGCTGGAGCAGTGGACGGAGGACGTGCCCGCCTTTGAACAGGCGCTCGGGTGCGTCTACGAGGGGGAGCCGATGACGGAGGAGCCCCTCCGGGGGATCGTGCGCGGGCAGCTGGAGGCCGTCCGGCGGGACGGGTGCAACTGGCTGTGGCACACCTTCTGGCTGGTGGTGCGCCGGGAGGACCGGGTGGCGGTCGGCTCGGCGGACTTCAAGGCGCCGCCCGACGGGACCGGCACGGTCGAACTCGGCTACGGACTGGGGGAGGCCCACCGGGGCCGCGGTTATATGACCGAGGCGGCGGAGGCGCTCTGCGGCTGGGCGCTCTCCCGGCCGGGGGTAAACCGGGTGACCGCCGAGACGGAGCCGGACAACGCCGCCTCCCAGCGGGTGCTTGGACGGTGCGGGTTTTCCCGCTTCCGGGAGCTGCCCGGCTCCGTCTGGTGGGAGCTTCCCGGCGGCGGGGGTGCGCGCGGATGAAATGGCTTTCCCACCTGCGCACGATCAACCACCACAAGCTCCTGGTGATGAAGCACTGCTTCCGGGTGGGGCTCTACCGGCAGGGGTTGCTGCACGACCTCTCCAAATATTCGCCGGTGGAGTTTTCCGCCGGGGCGAAATACTACCAGGGGGACCGCAGTCCCAACGAGATCGAGCGGAAGGAGCGCGGCTACAGCGCGGCATGGCTGCACCACAAGGGCCGCAACAAGCACCACCTCGAATACTGGATCGATTACGATCCCGGCCCGGGGCACCGGATGACGGGCATGGAGATGCCGGTCAACTATGTGGCGGAGATGTTCTGCGACCGGGTCGCGGCCAGCAAGACCTACCGGGGCAAGGCGTACCGGGACGGCGACCCGCTGGACTACTACCTGGCCAGCCGGGACCACTACCTGATCCACCCCAACACCCGCGCGCTGCTCGAACGCCTGCTCGGGATGCTCGCGGAGGAGGGGGAGGACCGCACCTTCGCCTACATCCGCCGGGAGGTCCTGGGGCGCCGGTAGCGGGCGCGCACACGATTGGAAGGGGCAGACCGCCCCATGGAAGAGAAGGAGGTAAGGCTATGGAACTGATGGAAGCGATCCGGGCCCGCAGGAGTTACCGGGGGCCGTTCGCGCCCACGCCCATCCCGCGGGAGGATCTGCGGGAGCTGCTGGAGGCGGGGGCGCTCGCCCCGTCGGGCTGCAACCTGCAGACGACGCGCCTGATCGGCGTCGACGACCCCGCGCTGGTGAAAAAGCTCGCGGAGATCTACGGGAAAAGCTGGGCGCTGACCGCACCCGCCGCGATCCTGCTCGTCACCAGGGAGACCCCCTCGCCGAGCGGGGTGTCCTACCATGTGCACGACTATTCGGCGGCGGCGGAAAACATCCTGCTGGCGATCACCGCGAAGGGCTACGCCTCGGTGTGGATCGAGGGGCAGATCCGCGGCGGCCCCGACCGCGAGATGGGCCGCCTGCTCGGCGTGCCGGACGACATGACTGTCGCGGTCTACCTGCCGGTCGGGATTCCCGCCGGGGAGACCCCTGCCGCGAAAAAGCAGCCCTTCGGGGAGCGCGCGTGGTTCAACGGCTACGGGAAATAGGCGGAGCTTCCAAAAGAACGGGTTCCGTGCGGCAGCGCCGCACGGAACCCGTTTTCGTTCACAAAAAATTCATATTCCCGGCCCGCCAGCAAACAGAGGGTTGAACTCCAAATGATAAAATAACGCCAAGGAAAATATTTCCGCGGCGAAGACAAAAACGCCGCCCTTACAGGCGGCGTTTTTGTTGGAGAGTCTTTGCTGTTAAAACTGATTTTCCGAGAACCCCAAGGTACGGGGCGCTCGGGAGGAGACCCATAAAGGACAGGCTGGCACTCCGTCCCACTACAGGTTGCTTTTATTATACAGGCGCTCTGTGCAGCTTATGTAATGGATTGATGGAGAAATGACCGAGAATTTTTGTTTTTTTCGTGAAGGGAGGCCCAGCATGATACCAATGATTTTACTGGTCATGGACGAGGGGAACCCGCGCTATACCGAGACCCTCCGGCAGTACCGGGTCCGCCTGACCCAGCGCATCTTCGACGAGGGCTGGCAGGTGGCGACGGCCGTCGGCGTGGCGCAGGCGCTGGCCCAGCTGGAGGCCCAGAAGATCAGTCTGCTGGTCTTCGACACCACCGGCTACCGGGGGGACCGGGTCGCGCAGCTCAAGCTGCTGCGGGCGTCCACCGATCTGCCCGTGCTCGTGGTGGTCGAGGGGGGGCGACGAGCACGCCGAGCTGGAAATGCTCGAGAACGGCGCGGACGACTGCCTGCACCGCCCCGCGAGCGACCCGCTCATCATCGCACACGTCAAGGCGCTGCTCAAGCGGGTGCACGCGCTTCCGCCCAAGGAGCTGCGCTTCGACGGACTGCGCCTGAGCCTCGCGGAACACGTCGTCGAGCTCGACGGAAAGACGGTGGCCCTTTCGCCGCGGGAATTCGACCTGCTCTACTATCTGGCGCGCAACCCCAACCTGGCGCTCTCCCGCATGCAGATATTAAACCGCGCTTGGGATTCCGGCTACGCGGGGGACGAGCGCACGGTGGACAGCCACATCAAATCGCTGCGCGCCAAGCTCGGATGGTTCGGCAAGCATATCATCACGGTGCGCGGCGTGGGCTACAAGTTCCTCTGGAGCGCCGCGCAGGAGCGCCCCGCGTAAAGATTCGGCACGGCACAACAAAACCCCGCGGCTGTGGAGGCAGCCGCGGGGTTTTCAGTTTGCTTTGGCGTGAAGAACCTGAGCGATCAGATTATTTCACTTTGCGGAACGCAACAGCGCCAGCAGCAGCCAGGGAAACAACGGCGGCTACGAGAGCCACGTTGACCATGTCGCTGGAACCGGTGTTCGGGATGTCTTTGCCATTGTTGGTCGGGGTCTCAACATCGGCGGGCTCGGAGGTCTCCGGCTCGTCAACGGTCACATCGAGCTCGGTATCGGAGACGATGTAGGTGCCCAACTGACGGGTGCGCATGGACCAGCCCGGAATCTCCTCGTCGTCCTCGGAGTAGGTGAACTTGGAGGTGACGTCGGTCAGATAGCCGTCGGCATCCAGCTCATAGATGAAGCAGTTTTCCGGATCGGGGGTGTAGTCGTCGTCGTCTTCCCACGGAATACCAAGGGTCAGGGTCGCTTTGGAGGTCGCCGGGATGGTCTTGTTGCCGGTGAAGTTGTAGAACCAGAGGTCGGCGTCGACGGGATCGCCGTACTCGGCATAGATGTCGCTCATGTTCGAGGTGGACAGGCGGCAGTAGAACTTGCGCGCGTCGTCGTCGGCCTCAAACTTGAGGGCAGCACGGTCGTCGCCCCAGATCAGGGTGTTGGTGTCGTTCTTGTCGGGATCCATATAGACGCGGTCGCCGACATCCGGGTTATCGTCGTTGCCGACCTTCACGTTGCTGACCCAGAGGGTGTACTTCAGGGTGAACTTGTCATCCTTTTCCCAAATCGTGGAGCCAGTGCCGGAAACCGGTTTGTCGCTCTTGCTGGCATAGTAGGTATTGTCATTTTTCGCCTTGAAGGTGATGGTACCAGAGGTCTTGTTCTCATCGGTATCCATTGTGTCGTTCAGGGTGACTTTCAGGAATGCGGAGCGCTCGAAGGTACCGCCAAGGGTCTTGTCGGTCTCGACAGTAATCTTGCTGACCAGCTTGCCGTTGTCCTTCTTGTCAACGTTGAACTTGAAGTAGTCACTGTTGACAAGGTCTTCCATTTCCACGCCAGAGGTAAACGTGCGGGTCATGGAACCGAGCGGAATATAGAAGGTGGAAGCGGGGATCGCGGGGTCCAAGATGATTGTAGCGGAATTTTTCAGATCGAAGGTGCCTTCCCACTTAAGCGGGTTCGGAACATCGGTCGTCTTCTCACCGTCGCTGTCATAAGCATAATCGAAGAAATCGCCCGGGTTGGTGGCGGCGAATGCAACCGCCGAAAGGCTCAGCACGGTCGCAAGCGCCAGCACCAATGCAAGAATCTTTTTCATTGGTAAATTTCCTCCTTAGAATAGTTTTGATCAGTTTTCTCTCTATCGCCAAAGGGCGTCCTCCAACGCTCTTAAAGCCTTCAAATGGAGGAACGAACGGGTGTGGAGAGTCACCCGTTCGTTCAGTTGGCTAGGTTCTAAAATTAGGCCCAGATGCCAGTGTCCGGAATCGCTTTGCCGTCCTCGGCAGGAGCCTCGACATCACCAGCGTCGGTGGCGTAGGCTTTCTCAGCGATGATGTAGACGCCAAGCTCACGGGTCTTGGTCTGGAAG
>NZ_JANFZX010000011.1:0-69258 GCF_024461615.1 Anaerotruncus sp. DFI.9.16 | reverse complement strand
CCCCCCCCCCCCCCCCCCCCCCCGCCCCCCCCCACGCCTCGAGGCGCCGCCCCGCGGGCCCGCCGCCTTTTGAAAAAGGCGGGCGAAACCTTTAAAATCTCAGCGCGTGCGCGCCGTCAGTGGCCGCAGGAGTGGCTCCCGCAGTCGTGCCCCTCACCATGGCCCTCGTGGTGGGCGCAGACGGTGTCCGGATCGTAGGACAGGCTGCCCGCCAGTAGCGCCGCGACCTGCGCGTCCGCCTCCCCCGAGGCGCCCGGATAGAGGGTGATGCCCGCTTCGGCCAGCGCGGTGCGCGCGCCGCCGCCGATGCCGCCGCAGATCAGCGTATCCACGCCGCGCTCCCGCAGAAAGCCCGCCAGCGCGCCGTGGCCGCTGCCGTTCGTGGGCAGGACGGCGGAGGAGACGACTTTGCCGTCCGCGACCTCGTACACCTTGAACTGCCCGGTGTGTCCGAAGTGCTGGAAGACCTGTCCGTTTTCATAAGTGACCGCAATTTTCATCGTAATGACCCCCATCTAATAATTGGCAGCGCCGTTTTTCACAGCACCGTTTTTTACAATTCCTGCCGCAGCAGTGGTCCGCGTGGGCGCAGAGCGCGTACTCCCCGCCCCGGATCGTCAGCATCCTGCCGTTGACGAGCGCGTCGGCCAGCTTCCCGCGCGCCCGGTCGTAAACCGTCTGGACGGTGGTGCGCGCGACGCCGATCTGCGCGGCGCACTCCTCCTGCGTGTAATCGAGCAGGTCGATCAGGCGGATGACCTCGTATTCATCCACCGTCATCTCCACGGCGTCCTCCGGCGGGCCGTCCAGCGGCCCGAACCGTTCCCGCCTGGGCAGTTCGCAGATACGCCTGCATTTTGTTGGCCGCGGCATCCGATCGCCTCCCGATGTTTCCGGTATATGTCAGTTATTATAGCGCAATATCCGGCATATGTCAATAAAAACTTTGCCCCGCGCGCATCCCCGCCTCCACGCTGGGCAAACCGGAAAACGCCCCCCTGCCTCGGCAGGGGGGCGTTCGGCGCGCTTACGCGCTTATTTTTTCGGAGTGTCCGCGGGGCCTTCCGGTTCGTTCCGGGAGACGTCCATATCCATATGGACGTTGCGGGTGGTCCTGGCCTCGAAGGTGTTGGCGCGCATGACCTCGGTCATGTCGAAGCCGATCGTGTCCTTGAGCGCCTCGTTGACCGCCTTGAGCGCGCCCACCGTATAGCGGGCCACGTCCGCCGCGCCGGCGCCGTCCCCGTTTTCCGAGCCGCCGCCGATGATCGTGATGTTGCCGATCTTCGCCATCGGCTCCGCGACCGCGCGGGCGATCTCCGGCAGCTTTTCAATGACCATCTGCAGCTTGCCCGCGTCGTTCATCTTGGCCAGCGCCTCGGCCTTCTTCTCAAGCGCCTCGGCCTCCGCGAGGCCCAGCTGCTTGACCGCCTCGGCCTGCGCGAGGCCCTGCTTTTCGGTAATCTCCGCCTGTGCGACGCCCTCCTGCTTGATGCGCTCCGCCTGCGCCGCCGCGTCCATCTTCTTCGCCGCGGCCTGCGCCTCGGCGTCGAGCTTCATCGCGTCCGCCCGCGCCGCCGCGTCGAGGCGCTTGGCCTCCGCCTCGGCCTCCGCGCGCAGGATCGCCGCGATCTTCTGCGCTTCCGCGGCGAGCTGGGCCTTCTGCTTCTCCGCCTCGGAGGGCTTCACCATCGTTTCGAGCAGCTCGGCTTCCTTGCGCTCCGCCTTGCGCTTGGCAAGGTCGATGTTCTTCTGCTCCGCCGCGATCAGGATCTGGATCTCCGCCTCGCGGACCTCCTTGGCGCGCTGCTCCTTGAGGACGTTGGCGTCCATCTCGGTGTTGGTGATGTCCTTCAGGGTGACGTTCTGCTGGATGCTGTACGCCGCGTCGGAAATCGCCTGGGTGGTCTGGCGCTCCCGCTCGTAGTTGAGCTTTTTGATGTCCGCGTCCTTTTTGGCCTCGGCCACGCGGGCCTCCGCCTCCAGACGGGCCTGCTCGCCCGCGCGCTTGGCCTCGGAGGTCTTGATCATGCTCTCCTTGATCGCCTCGGCCTGCGCGATCTCCGCGTCCCGCTTGACCGCCGCGATCTGCGGCTTGCTCAGCGCCTCGAAGTATCCGTTCTGGTCCCCGATGCCCTTGATCGTGAAGGATTTGAGCTCCAGCCCCAGCTCCTTGAGCTGCTCCTCCGCGACCTCCTTGACCCGCTCGGAAAAGGTCTTGCGGTCCTTGTAGAGCTGTTCCGCGGTCATATCCGCGATGATCTCGCGCAGGCGGCCCTCGCAGACGTCGCGCGCGGTGTCCACGATGTGCTGGCGGGTCTCCGCCTCGCGCCCGCAGTTGAACTGCTCGACGGCCGAACGGATCATCGTCTCGTCGTTCTTGATCTTGACGACCACCGTGCCGTTGGCTTCGATCGGGACGGCGTCGGCGGTCAGGGTGCCCTGCATGTTCACGTCGAAGCTCATGTTCTCCAGCGTCACATAGTCGATCCGCTGCATGACGGGGATCACGATGACGCCGCCGCCGGTGATGACCTTGGCCTTCCCCAGGCCTGTGACGATCGCCGCCTTATCCGCCGGAACCTTCTTCCAGGTCGACAGGATACAGATCAGGATCAAAACCACGGCCGCCGCCACAATTCCGATTGTAATCAGATACTCCATACACGTTACCTCCCCTATGACTCTTGTTTATCTTCCAGTGGAGCCGCGATACACACCATCCTTTCCGGATCGACCTCCACAACGGTTACGGCCTGCCCCACGGGGATCCGCGCGATCCCCTCCGCCGGGCGCGCGTCGTAGGAAACGAGGCTCCCGGACGCGCTGTGCACCCGGATCGTCCCCACGAAGTCGTCCCGCAGCTCGAGCGTCACGACGCCCTCCTGCCCCTTGATCTCCCGGATTCCCGCCGCGTAAGAGCGGTTGCGCTTGAGCGGGAGAATCACGAAGCGGCCGAGCAGCCAGCCCGCCAGCAGCCCTGCGGCGGCGGACACGGCCAGCCCCGCGGCGGGCGGCAGCCTGGTCAGGCAGAGCCTGCCCACCGCGCCGAACACCACCGCGGTCAGGGAGAGGGTCATCAGGTTGATAATGACGGGCGCGTGGGCATGCCCCGCGGCGGACACATGCGCGCCTTCCGCGCCCGCGTCCGCGGGCGCTTCGGCGGAGAGGTCCGCGTCCATGTCCGCGTCCATATCGAGATCCGCGTCGAGGTCCATGTCCGCGTCCAAATCCACGTCCGCGTCGAGGTCCACGTCGAAGTCCGCGTCCGCGTCGAGCCCGGCGTCCAGGTCCATTGAGGTGTCGGCGCCGACGTCCGCGTCCGCGCCCAGGTCGAGCGCGCCGCCTATCGCCCCCACGAGCACGTCCAGGACGGGCACCACGAAGCCGCCCGCGATGAAACAGTTGTAGATCACCCGCATCCGTTCCAGATCCATGCCGACACCCCCTCTCTGTTTCCTATTTTACCGCATCGAACCGCTGAAGGCAACCTCATTTGCCCGCGGGCCGATTCCTCCCGCTGCCTATAAAACCCGTCCGGAGCGCCCGGCGGGACACCCCGGGCGGGGCGGAACGTCAAAACGGCGTTTTTGAAATAAATTTCAATGATGATAGAATGTACAATCCGAAAAAAACGCGCTTGTGTACCTTGTTGGATTTGAAAGTAATTTCCGGAAGGAATCGCCCGAAAAGTATTTACATCGCGGAAAAAGGGTGATACGATGCAGGTGAACTCAATTTCAGGATTGGAACAGATGTTCAAACGAGGTGGGGTTATGGCAATCACTGACAACCTGCGCATGATGGTAAAGGTCTGCCGCCTCTATTACGAGGAGAACCTCAGCCAGAAGGAGATCTCCGCCCTGATGGGGATCTCCCGCCCGCAGATCAGCCGGATGCTGACCTGCGCGCGGTCGCAAAACATCGTCACGATCAAGATCAACAACCCCTTCGAGGACGAGACCAACCTGGGCCGCGCGCTGGCCGAGCGCTACCGGCTGAAGGACGCCCTCGTGCTCGACACCCGGGACGGCAGCCCCGAGACCTTCGGGCGGATGGCGGCGGAGTACCTCGACGCGTACATCGCCGACGGGGAGTGCGTCGGCGTCATGAGCGGGCAGACGATCAGCCGCGTGGTCTGGTCGATCGGCAGGCTCGAGCGACGCGGGCTCGAGTGCGTCCCCCTCGTGGGCGGCATCGGGTCGGGAAGCGTCAACTGGCACGCCAACGCCATCGCCCAGCGGCTCGCGGAGTGCTCCGGCGGCAGCTGCTACATCCTCAACGCGCCCGTCATCGTGCAGAGCCGGGAGTCGCGGGATATGCTCGTAAGGGAGCCGGACATCGCCGCCGTCCTCGAAAAGGGCGCGAAATGCGACGCCGCGATCGTCGGGATCGGCCAGATCGACCTGCGCTCCACCACCGCCCAGAGCGGCGCGCTGAGCGCCCGGGACATCGAACGGCTGAAGGCGGAGGGCGCGGTCGCCTCGGTCTGCACCTCCTACCTCGACCGGCGGGGGCGGGTGCTCGACCTCGAGCTGTGCGAACGCTCGATCGGCCAGACCCTGGGGCAGCTCGACCGCTGCCGGACGATCGCGCTGGCCATCGGGCGCAGCAAGGTGGCCTCCATCCGAGCGGCACTTTCGAGCGGTTACATCGACGTGTTCATCACCGATTTGGAAACCGCCCGTGCAACCATAGAAGAACCTGAAGATTGATCAGTACAGGAGGAAATGAAATGAAAAAGCTATTGGCAGTTCTCTTGGCAGGCATCCTGGCGCTCTCCCTGGCGGCATGCGGCGGTTCCGCCGAGCCGTCCTCCACCCCCGCGCCCGAGTCCCAGGCCGCGCCCGCGGAAAGCGGCGACGCCGCCGAGCCCGCCGCGGCCGGCGCCGCCGGCAAGAAAATCTCCATCCTCACCGCCAACCTCAGCTCGGTGACCACCAACCAGATGTGCGAGATGATGAAGGCCGGCATGGAGAAGGAGGGCATGGAGGTCACCCTCGTCGACACCAAGGGCGACTTCGGCCAGCTGGCCAGCCGCATCGAGGACAGCGTCTCCGCCAAGGCGGACGCGATCGTCATCGTGAGCTGCGACCCCGGACAGATCGCCCCCCAGCTCCAGACCGCCTTTGACGCGGGCGTGCCCGTCTTCGGCTGCGACAGCGGCTACATGGAGGGCATGATGATCAACGCCACCAGCGACAACTACGCGATGGGCCAGCTGATCACCAAATACCTCTTTGAGGACCTGATGGGCGGCAAGGGCACCGTCATCGCGTTGACCCACCGTCCGCATCCGGGCGTTGTGAAGCGCTGCGAGGCGTTCGACGACATGATCAAGGATTACCCCGACATCACCCTGATCACCGAGCAGCACGTCGAGGTCCCCGGCCCGATCGAGAACTCCCGCAAGATCATGGAAAACCTCATCCTCTCGAATTCCGCCAAGGACTCCGTCACCGCGGTATGGTGCGGATGGGATGAGCCGGCCATCGGCGCCACCCAGGCGCTCATGGACGCGGGCCGCGACGAGGTCATCGTCACCGGCGTGGACGGCAACAGCCAGGCGGTCGAGCTGATCAACGAGGGCAGCAACCTCAAGGCCACGGTCGAGCAGAACTTCGAGGGCATGTCCCAGATCGTCGTGGACGAACTGGTGAAGCTCTTCAACGGCGAAGAGATCGAAAAGGGCGACCGCTACGCTCCCGCGACCCTGATCACCAAGGAATAAGGCTTCTAAATCGTTTCGCCGGGAGTGAACGGAATGCTTTTGCAGACGAAGAAACTTTGTAAACAGTTCGGCGGCATGTATGCGCTGAAGGATATCGACTTTGAAATCGCCGAGGGGGAGATCCACGGCCTCGTGGGGGAGAACGGCGCAGGCAAATCCACGCTGATCAAAATCCTCACGGGCGTCTACAGCCTCGACAGCGGCGAGGTGTGGTGGAACGGCAGCCCGGTGCGGATTGAAAACCCGCGCCAGAGCCGGGACATCGGCATCAACGTCATCCACCAGGACCGCAACCTCATCCCCGCCTTCAGCGGGGTGGAGAACGTCTACCTGGGGATGGACTATGAGAAAAAGGCGGGCTTTGCCGTCGACTGGGCGAAGATGAAGGCGCGGGTGGAGGCGGTCATGCGGGAGCTGAAGGTCGAGATCGACCTCAGCCTCCCCGCCTCCGCGCTCTCCCCGCCCCAGCGCACCCTGCTGGAGATCGTCCGCGCCATGATGACCGAGTGCCGGCTGCTCATCCTCGACGAGCCCACCGCCTCCCTCACCGACAAGGAGGCGGAGATGCTCTTCGAGACGATCGGCAAGCTCAAGGCCCGGGGCACCGCCATCCTCTACGTCACCCACCGGATGGACGAGATCTTCCGCCTCACCGACCGGATCACCGTCTTCAAGAACGGCCAGTCGGCCGGCACCGTCAGGACGGCGGACGTGGACAAGGACGCCATCATCTCGATGATGACCGACAACTGGGTGAGCGAAACGCTCACCGTCTCCCGCAAGTACGGGGAGGTCCTGCTCGACGCGGAGCACATCGCCTCCCGCGACGGGATCGTCAAGGACGCGAGCCTCACGGTGCGCGCCGGAGAGATCCTCGGGGTGTTCGGGCTCGGCGGCAGCGGCCGCACCGAGCTGCTCGAATGCATCTACGGCTACCGCCCGGCGGAAAAGGGCAGCGTGACCCTCTGCGGCAGGCAGATCGCGCGTCCCTCCCCCGGCGGCTCGATCAAAAACGGCATGGTCCTCATCTGCGAGGACCGGCGCGGCAAGGCGCTGGTGGGGTCCTTGAGCGTCAAGCAGAACACCGTGCTCTCCACCATCGACAGCTACGCGCGCTTCGGCGTGGTGAACGAACGCAAGGAGCTCTCCGACACGCAGGAGAAGATCGAGGCCCTCTCGATCAAGACGGAGGGCCCCAACCAGACGGTCTTACAGCTTTCGGGCGGCAACCAGCAGAAGGTGGTCTTCGCCAAGGCGCTGATGTCCCGGCCCAAGGTGCTGCTCTGCGACGAGCCCACCCAGGCGGTGGACGTCAAGACCCGCGCCGAGATCCACAAGCTCCTGCGCCGGCTCGCGGACGCGGGCAGCGCGGTCGTCTTCGTCTCCTCCGACCTCAAGGAGGTGCTGGAGGCGACGGACAACGTGCAGGTCATGGCGGGCGGCAGGACGAAGGAACGCTTTGTCAACGACGGCCTGACGGCCGAGCAGGTGCTCGCATGCTGCTATGCAAACTAGGCAGGGAGGAATCAATATGAAACAGAAAGCAGGCGTTTCAGAACTGCTCAGGGCGTATGGCACGATCTTTGCGGGCATTCTGATCGTCATTGTATTCAGCGTCATGCGCCCTGACGCCTTCTTCACGATGGGCAACCTCGTCAACATCACCCGGCAGATTTCGCTGCTGGTCATCATCGCGCTGGGCGCCACCCTTGTGATGTCGGTCGAGGAGTTCGACCTCTCGGTCGGCGCCCTGGCCAGCCTCGGCGGCGTCATCGGCGCCAAGATGGCGGTGGCGGGCGCGCCGATCTTCCTCTGCTTCATCGCGCCGGTGGTCATCTGCTTTGCAATCGGCTTCGTGAACGGCTGGATCGTCACCAAGTTCCGGGTGCTCTCCTTCATCACCACGCTCGCGATGAGCACCATTTTGGGCGGCTTCACCTTCTGGTTCACCGGGGGCGCGACCGTCTTCCAGGACATCCCCAAGAGCTTCACCTACATCGGCACCAAAACGGTGCTCGGCGCGCCCATCCTCTCGATCATCATGCTTCTGCTCACGGTGGTCTTCTGGTTTGTGATGCGCCACACCGCCTTCGGCCGCAAGCTCTACGCCATCGGCGGCAACGAGGCGGCCTCCCAGGTGTCCGGCATCAACGTCAAGAAGTATAAGAACCTCGCCTTCGCCCTGTGCGCCTCGCTGGCCGCCCTCACCGGCGTGCTGATGGCCTCCCGGCTGGGCTCGGCGCACCCGACCGGCGGGGACGGGCTCTTTTTGCAGTCCTACGCCGCCGCCTTCCTCGGACGCACCGTCTTCCGCGAGGGCGTGCCCAACATCTGGGGCACCTTCGTGGGCGCCGCGATCCTCGGCGTGCTCGCCAACGGCCTGACCATTTTGCAGGTCCCCACCTTCATGCAGGACCTGCTGACCGGCTGCATCATCATTCTGGCGGTCGTGGTTCAGAAGATTGGGCGCGGTGATGCCAAGTGAGGGAGATCGTCAATCCGCGCAACCTCGCGGCGGTGGGCCGCCCCGGCCTGCTGGTGGGCTACCTGCTGGCCGGCTACCCCGACCGGGAGCGTTTCCTGGAAACCGCCGCGGAATGTGAAAGGGCGGGGCTCGACATCCTCGAGGTGGGCTTCCCCGCCGCCGACCCGAGCTCGGACGGGGAGGTCATCCAGCGCGCCCACACCCTCGCGGATCATTCGATCTGCTGCGACCTCGGCTACTGGAGGGCGCTGCGCGGCGCCGTGGAATGCCCGATCTGGGTGATGGGATACCGCGACGACCTTCTGCCGTCGGGCGTCTGCCGCGCCATGGCGGAGGCCGACCTTGCGGACGCCTTCGTCATCCCCGACATGACGCCGGAGGAGCGGTACAGCCTCGCCGGGGAGCTGGCGCCGCTCGGGACCGACGTGCTCGGCTTCACCAATCCCGAGATGTCCGCGCGGGAGCTGGAGGACTGCTTCGACCGGTTTTCATTGATCTACCAGCAGCTCTACGCGGGCCGCACCGGAATGCCGGTGCTGGCGGAGGATTTCGACGGGCCCCTTTCCCGGGCCCACACCCATCCCCACGTCCGGGCGTTCGCCGGCTTCGGCATCAGCACCCCCCAGCGGGTCGCGGAGCTTCTGTCGGCGGGCTTTGACGGGGCCATCGTCGGCACCGCCCTGATGAAAAAACTCAACGAGTCGCCCGAGGCGCTTTACGCCTTTGTAAAGGAGCTCAAGGCGGCGGCAAGAGCGGGAGGAATTCGATGCGGTATATCGCAACCTTCGACATTGGCACCACGGCGGTAAAGGGGGTCCTCCTCTCGGAGGACAACGCCTGCGCCTGCGAAAAGAGCGTGGAGATCGAGACCTTTTCCGAGGGGGGCCGGCGGGAGCAGGACCCCCTCTCCTGGTACGCGGCGGTCCGTGAGATCTCCCGCGCCTTCTTCGCGGGGGGGATCTCCCCCGGCGACGTGCGCGGGATCGTCATGAGCGGGCAGATGCAGGATCTCATCCCCGTGGACGGGGACCTGCGCCCCACCTGCAACGCGATCCTCTATTCCGACGGGCGCGCCGGGGCGGAGGCCGAACGGCTCGCCGCGCTGATCGGCCGGGAGGAGCTCGTCCGGAGCACCGGCAACCAGTTCGACGGCTCCCTCCCCTTCCCAAAGCTGCTCTGGCTCAAGGAGCAGAACCCCTGCGCCTACCGGGCGGCCGAAAAGGTGCTCATCAGCTCCAAGGACTACTGCATCGCGCGGCTGACGGGCGAATTCGTCAGCGACGTGACCGCATCGGCCACCGCGGGGCTCATGGACATCCATGAAAAGCGCTGGAACACCGCCTGGATGGAGGCGGCCGGGCTGGATTCCGGAAAGCTCCCGCGGCTGCGCTACGCCCACGAGCAGGCGGGCGCGGTGACGCCCGGGGCGGCGGCGGAGACGGGGTACCTGCCCGGCACGCCGGTCTACACCGGCACCGGCGACGCGGGCGCCACGACGCTCGCCAGCGGCATCTCCGCCGACGGCGAATTCAACATCAACCTCGGCACCTCCGGCTGGGTGGCCTGCGTCTCGGACGACGTGCTGCCCAAGAGCGACGTCTTCAACCTCGCGGCCATGCCGGAGGGCGTCTATATCAACGTGGTCCCCTTCTTCAACGCGGGCAACGTGCACAAGTGGGTCAGCCGGGCCCTCGCGCCCAGCGAGCAGGGGAAATACGACTATGTGGACCGGCTGCTGGAAGAGAGCGAGGCGGGCAGCCACGGGACGATGTTCCTGCCCTATCTCGTGGGGGAGCGGTTCCCCGTCGTGGACACCCAAATCCGGGGCGGCTATGTGGGCGTCACCCCCGAGACCACCAAGCAGGACCTCGCGCGCAGCGCGCTGGAGGGGGTCGCCTTCTCCATCCGGCAGGGGATCGAGAGCATCGGGCGGGTCCCCGGTAAAATCTCCCTGATCGGCGGCGGCGCCCGCACCCCCGTCTGGTGCCAGATCCTCGCGGACGTGCTGGGGCATCCCGTGCACGTCTACCGGAACTCCGACTACCTGCCCGCGGTCGCCATCGCGGCGTCGGTGCTGATCGCGCAGGGGGAGATCGGGGACTACACCGAATTCACCGACACCCTGCAGGGCTCGGACAACTGCGTGCGCTACGACCCGGTCCCCGCAAACGTCGAGCGGTATAATCGGGTCTATCCCCGCTACCTGCGGGTCTACCCCGCGCTGAAAACCCTCTGCGGGGACTGACGAACAGCCGATACTGCCGGGCCGGCGGGACCTGGCCCGCCCCCCCCCCCCCCCCCGGCCTTTTTGCGCGGGTAGGCGGATTGACAAACGGAATCCCCCGGTGCTATACTGACATCAACTTCATAGTGGAGACAGGTTATGGAAGCTGGGTGCGATTCCCACGCAAGGCCGTTGCTGTGTTTCACCGCCGGGCCGGCGGACGCCACTGGAAAAGATTCCGGGAAGGCGCCGGCCCCTGTGTCCGGACCGGACGCGGGTGATCAGTCAGAATACTTGCCTGTCCCCCTGCCGCGCGGAGCGCGCGGCGCGTGCAGCCCCGCGGACTACCGGGGTTCTGGACAGGATTTGAGGCATGCCGGCCGTTTTTGCTCCTGGTATGTCTTGTCTTTGTGTCGGAAGGAACGTCCGCGGGCTGGCCGCGGACGTTTTTTTCGACCCGTTTTCCCCGGAGACCCCTCCGGGCTTCATCCGAGAACCGGGAAACCGCAATGAGAAGGAGAAACAAAATGAACATGCGCGCTAAAAGGAACCTGGCTTTGATCCTGTCCCTGTCGCTCGGCCTGCTCGCGTTCGCGGGCTGCTCCGGCGCCCCGGCGGCCGCACCCGGCGAGAGCGAGGCCCCCGCCGCCCCCGCGAGTTCCGCTGGTGAGGAGCCCGCGCCCGAAGAGGCCGCCCCGGCGGCCGACAAGGTCCTGCTTGTGACCAGCTTCGGCACCAGCTATAACGACAACCGCGACCTTTCGATCGGCAGCATCGAGCAGAAGCTCCAGGCGGCCTATCCCGACTATGAGGTCCGCCGCGCCTTCACGAGCCAGATCATCATTGACAAGCTCAAAAAGCGCGACGGCATCGCAATCGACAACGTGACCGAGGCGATGGACCGGCTCGTTTCCGACGGCGTCAGGGAGGTCGTGGTACAGCCCACCCATGTCATGAGCGGCTTCGAGTACGACGACGTGGTCGCGGAGGTCACCCCCTACGCGGACAAATTCGACAGCTTCAAGGTCGGCAGCCCGCTGCTCGTCTCCGACGCGGATTACGACGAGGTCGTCTCGATCATCACCGGCGAGACGAAGGACTATGACGCCGAGGGCACCGCGGTGGTCTTTATGGGCCACGGCACCGAGCACGAGGCGAACGCCACCTATGCCAAGCTCCAGCAGCACCTGACCGCCGCGGGCTACGGCAACTACTTCATCGGCACCGTCGAGGCCACCCCCTCGCTGGACGACGTCCTCGCGCTCGTCCGGGATTCCGGCGCGGAAAAGGTGGTCCTGCTGCCGCTTATGATCGTCGCGGGCGACCACGCCAACAGCGACATGGCGGGGGACGATGAGGGCTCATGGAAATCCGCCTTCGGGCGGGCGGGCTTTGAGGTCGAGTGCGTCCTCAGGGGCCTCGGCCAGTACGAGGGGATTCAGGACATGTTCGTCGAGCATGTGGGCGCGCTGATCGCGCAGTAATCCCGTCCTCAGAAACGCCGAAACCGGCCGGGCGCGGGTTTCGGCGTTTTCCTCTTCCGGGACGGCCCGGCGGATTTTGACAAGCGCCCGCCAACCGGGCAAAACAGCAGTCGCGGCTTCTCCGGGCTTTTGCCCGGGGGAACAAAAAAAGGAGAATCACCTGATGAACAAGACTGGAACGCTTCTGCTGGCCGCGCTGGCGGCCTGCATCCTCTTTTCCGGCTGCGCGGCCGAAGAGCCGCGCGCCGAAAGCCCGGCGTCCGCGCCGGCCGCGGCCTCGGAGAGCGCGCCTCCCGCTTCCCCTGCGGAAGCCTCCGAAGGCACGCAGGAAGGCCCCGGGGAGGAGGCCCCCGAGCCTGTCTATGCCGACCGGATTCAGGACGGGACCTACCCGATCGAGGTGTCCTCAAGCTCCTCCATGTTCCGGATCGTCGACGCGCGGCTCACCGTGGCGGGCGGGGAGATGTCCGCGGTGCTGACGCTTGGCGGCAAGGGCTATGAAAAGCTCTATATGGGCACCGGCGAGCAGGCGCTCGCCGACACGGACGACAACTGCATCTATTTTACCGAGGACGATCAGGGCCGGTACGCCTACCGGGTCCCGGTGGCCGCGCTCGACCTGGAAACCGACTGCGCCGCGTGGAGCACCCGTAAGGAGAAGTGGTACGACCGGGTCCTCGTCTTCCACTCCGCGGGGCTCCCCGCCGGGGCGGTCTCGCCGGCCCCGCCGGGAAAGCTTCCCGCCGACGGGCGGTACCTCGTCGACGTGGCCCTGTCGGGCGGCTCGGGCAGGGCCTCGGTGGAGTCCCCGGCGGCGGTCACGGTCGCGGACGGAAGGGCCACGGCCGTCATCGTGTGGAGCAGCCCCTACTACGAGTCCATGCGGGTGGACGGGACGGATTACGAGCCCCTCTCCGCTGGCGGGAATTCCACCTTTGAAATCCCTGTCGTTCTGGACACGGACATGGCGGTCAGCGCGCGGACGATCGCGATGAGCGAGCCCCACGACGTCGACTATACGCTGCGCTTCGATTCCGCGACGGCCGTGCCGTCGGAGCTCCAGTGAAGCGGCGGCTGGCCTGCCTGGCCGCAGCCCTCCTGCTCGCCCTCTCCCCGCTTTCAGGCTGCGCCGGGGCTCCGGCCGCCGGGAGCCCGGGGGCGCTCGGCAACGGCTGGCTGCCCGAGCGCAGCATGGAACTGCGGTACGCGGAGAATTTCAGCGTGGATTATTATTCCGGCGGCTATACGCTGATCACCATTTCGGACGGCAGCCGCTTCCTCACCGTCCCGCAGGGCCGCGAGGCCCCGGAGGGGATCGATGGGGAGATCACCGTCCTTCGCCGGCCGGTCGAAAACATCTACCTCGTCGCCACCTCGGCGATGTGCCTCTTCGACGCGCTCGACGGGCTCGGCAGCATCCGGCTTTCGGGGACGAAGGCGGGCGACTGGTATATCCCGGGCGCGCGGGCGGCGATGGACGCGGGGGAAATCCTCTACGCGGGAAAATACAACGCGCCCGACTTTGAGCGCATCCTGTCCAGTTCCTGCGGCCTCGCCGTGGAATCCACAATGATCAACCACGTCCCGGAGGTGCGGGAAAAGCTGGAGGAGCTCGGCGTCCCGGTGCTGGTCGACCAGTCGAGCTACGAGCCCCACCCCCTCGGGCGCACCGAATGGATCAAGCTCTACGGCGCGCTGCTCGGGAAGGAGGACGAGGCCGAGCGGCTCTTCGCGGAGCAGGCCGCCTATCTGGACGAGGCCGCCGGGGCGGAGAACACCGGGAAGACGGTCGCATTTTTCTACATCAGCTCGTCGGGCTACGCCGTCGCCAGGAAGTCCGGCGACTATGTGACGAAGATGATCGAGCTCGCGGGGGGGAACTACGTCTTCAAGGACCTCGGGGACCCCGCCAGCGCCACCAGCACGGTGCCCCTTGAGATGGAACAGTTCTACGCGGCGGCCAGGGACGCGGACTACATCATCTACAACAGCACGGTCGGCGGGGAGCTCTCCTCGCTCGGCGAGCTCATCGACAAGAACGGGCTGCTCCGGGACTTCCGGGCGGTGCAGAACGGCAACGTCTGGTGCACCGAAAAGAACCTTTTCCAGGAGACGACCCAGTTCGGCCTGATGATCTCCGACATCCGCCGGATGCTCACGGAGGAGGACCCGGACGGACTGCGCTTCCTGTACCGACTGCAATGACGGCGCGCCGCGCCGGGAGGAGGATGGAAATGAGAGAGGAAACGGCCCGGCGGCGCCTGCGGTACTGCGTCGTGCTCGCGGCTTTCGCCGCCTTCTTCGTCGCGCTCGCGCTGCTGAACATCGGCGTCGGCAGCGTGTCCGTGGGGGTGCGGGAGATCCTCGGCATCCTCTTTCGCGGGGAGGGGGGAGAGACGGCGCGCGGCATCATCTGGAAGGTGCGGCTGCCCCGCGCCGCGGCGGGCGTCCTGCTCGGCGGCGCGCTCTCGCTGTCGGGGTTCCTGTTACAGACCTTCTTCAACAATCCGATCGCCGGCCCCTATGTGCTGGGGATCTCGTCCGGCGCCAAGCTGACGGTCGCCATCCTTATGGTGCTGGCGCTCAGCCGCTACCGCTCGGTCGGCTCCGCCGCCATGATCGCCGCCGCCTTCGCGGGCGCGATGCTCTCGATGGGGTTCGTCCTGCTCATGGCGCGGGCGGTCCGGCGGTCGTCGATGCTCATCGTCAGCGGGGTCATGATCGGCTACATCTGCTCGGCGGTCACCGACTTCATCGTCGCCTTCGCCGACGACGCCAGCATCGTGAACCTCCACAACTGGTCCCGCGGCAGCTTTTCCGGCGCTTCGTGGGAGGACGTGCGGGTGATGGCGGTCGTCGTGCTGGCCGCCTCGGCCGCCGTTTTTCTGCTCTCCAAGCCGATCGGCGCCTACCAGCTGGGCGAAAGCTACGCGCAGAACATGGGGGTGAATATCCGGGCGTTCCGCGTCGTGCTGGTGCTGCTCTCGAGCGTGCTGAGCGCCTGCGTCACCGCCTTCGCCGGGCCGATCTCCTTTGTGGGGATCGCCGTGCCGCATCTGGTGCGGTCGTTTTTAAAGACCTCCCGGCCCCTGCTCGTCGTCCCCGTCTGCTTTTTGGGCGGCGCGATCTTCTGCCTGGGGTGCGATCTGGCGGCGCGGACCCTTTTCGCGCCCATGGAGCTGAGCATCAGCTCGGTGACCGCCGTGGTCGGCGCGCCCGTCGTGATCGGAATCATGCTGAGGAAGAAGGTGAAAGTCTGATGGCGGAGCCCTTCTTCCGGACCGAACGGCTGACGGTCGGCTATAACGGCGTCCCGCTCATCCGGGACATCGAGATCCGGCTGGACCGGGGGCGGATCCTCACGCTGATCGGGCCGAACGGCTCGGGCAAGTCGACCGTTCTGAAGAGCATTACAAACTACCTGAAGCCCCTCTGCGGGGCCGTCTACCTCGAAAGCCGCGCGGTCGGCGGCATGACCGGCGGCGACCTCTCCCGCCTGGTGTCGGTCGTGCTCACCGAAAAGCCCCGCACCGAGCTGATGACCTGCGGGGAGGTCGCCGCGACGGGGCGGTACCCCTACACGGGCATGCTGGGCATCCTTTCGGAGGAGGACCGCCGCCTGGTGCGCGAGGCCATGGAGCTGGTGGACGTCTGGGCGCTGCGGGAGCAGGATTTCACCGAGATCAGCGACGGCCAGAAGCAGCGGGTCCTGCTCGCGCGGGCAATCTGCCAGCAGCCCCGGGTCATCGTGCTCGACGAGCCGACGGCCTTCCTCGACGTGCGCTACAAGCTCGAGCTGCTCGGCATCCTGCGGAAGCTGGCGAAGGAGCGGCGGATCACCGTGATCATGTCGCTCCACGAGCTCGACCTCGCGCAGAAGGTTTCCGACCTGGTCATGTGCGTCAAGGGGGAGACGGTCACGCATATCGGCCCCCCGCAGGAGATCTTCAACCGGGAGCTGATCGCCGGGCTGTACGGGCTCGCGGGCGGAAGCTACAACCCCCTCTTCGGGAGCTTCGAGATGGCCCGCCCGGCGGGCGAGCCGGAGCTCTTCGTCATCGCGGGCGGCGGGACGGGCATCCCCGTCTTCCGCGCGCTGCAAAAGAAGGGGGTCCCCTTCGCCGCCGGCATCCTGCACGAAAACGACGCCGACTGCCACCTCGCCCGCGACCTCGCGGGCGAGGTGATCACGGAAAGAGCCTTCGAGCCGATCGGCGCGGACGCCTACGGCCGTGCGCTGCGGCGGATGGAGGCCTGCGGCAGGGTGGTCAACTGCCTCACGGGCTACGGCGAAATGAACCGGAAGAACCGGGAGCTGTACGAACAGGCCCTCGCGATGGGGCTGGAGACGGTGACGGGCGCGGATCTGATTTGAGGACGGCGCAAGACGGCGGGCATGCTTACGCAAGCCCGCCGTTTTTATGGAAAAGCCCCGTCAGGGGGCGATGACCTGGTTCCCCGATCCGACCGTCTTGTGGTTGGATATCTCGTGGATCGCGATGTTACCGTAGATCCCAATACTGATCCACGGGTCCCGGCGCACGACGGCGATCTTGAGCTGGCAGTTCTGGCTCACGTCGGTCTCGATCTTCGCGCTGTAGCTCGCCTCTTGGATCGCGTGGACCAGCGGATGGACGTGCGTCGGCTTTTTCTCGATCAGGCCGGAATTGAGGCAGGCCCCGATGATCGAATTCACCAGCTTCGGACGGATGATCGTATTGCTGCCCGTCGCGGCGGTGACCACGCTCCGGAGTCCGTACTCCGCGAACACCTGCTTGAGGATCTCCTCGTCCTCCCGCGTGTCGGTCATGGCGAGCAGCACCGCCGCCTTGACGGGCTCCAGGTTCCTTCCGATCACAGCACCCAGCAGCCTTTTGTCATCCACACGGACCGCCTCCTTTTTTCCAGTTTAACATATCCGGCGCGCCCTGTCACCCACCGGGTTCACATCATATCGAGGTCGATCTCCCGCTTCAAAAACGCCTCGACCACCTTCTGCGCGTCCACCACGTCGTCCAGGTGGAGCAACTCTACCGGGGAGTGAGAGTACCTTCTCGGCACCGCGAAAGTCGCGACCGCCGTCCCCTCCCCCGCAAAGACCGCGCCGACCGCGTCGGTGATGTAGCCCGCGCCGTTAAAGGCAAATTCCTGCCAGTGCGCGCCCGTCTCCTCCGCGCACGCCCGCAGCGCCTCGATCAGCCGGGGATGGCTGGCCACGCAGCGGCAGCAGTTGGCCCACTGCTGGCTGAGGACGATGACCGGCCCCTTGCCCAGCGCGATGGGAAGCTCCCGAGCATAGTCGCAGTCGGGCACGTCCCCGCAGGGGATCGTGTCGAGGAAGAGGCTGTACTCCGGCTTCAGATAGGCCACGGCGGCGGCCGCCGCCGAAACCGTGCTCTCCTCGAGGATGTTGAAGACCGCGTACACCTCGCCGCAGAGGTCCTCCGCGCGCAGTTTCAGCATCGTCTCCACGAGGATGGCGCAGAGGGCGCGGCAGTCGGCCGCGCGGGTACAGAGGTAATCGGGGTCGCGCATCTCGGTGCAGGGGCTGTCGGGGACGATCTGCGCCCCGGTGCGGATGCCCAGCACCGTGGCCTCCTCGCGGGAGGAGACGCAGATGTCGACGTAGGACTGGCGCACCGTCTGGGGTCTCGCCATCTCCTCCGGGGTCAGCAGGTGGCCCGCGCGCACTCCGACGATGCCGGGCACAACCCCCTTTTCCCCCTTCACGAGCACCCGCCGCCCGGGCAGGCACCCCTCGGTCGCGCCGCCGATCTTGTCGAAGAAGAGGAACCCCTCAGGGCTGACCGCCTTGACGATGTACCCGACCTCGTCCATATGTGCGGAGATCATAACGCGCGGGCCGGGGCGCGCGCCCTTCTTCGCCGCGATGAGGATGCCGTTCGGGCGGACCTCGATCGAATCGACCACGCCCTCGAGCGCGCGCTTGACGGCGCGCGCAACGTCCCATTCGTGCCCGCTGACGCCGATGATCGACGTCAGCTCCTTGATCCGCTCACGGAGCAGTTCTTTCATGGCCTGTTCGTTCCTTTCACACTGTAATTTTCACTGGATCAGCTTGCGTTTGTAAAGCAGGTAGGTGATCAGGATGTTCCCGAACACCGCAATAATGATGACGCCCCACGCCGGGATGCCGGTGAGCCCGAGGAAGAGCAGGGAGAGTGGCATGGCGTAAAGGGCAATCTTCGGGTTTTTATAGGCGAACTGCCCATACATAGCCCCGAAGAGGGAGGGCAGGATGAAGTTGGAAAGGGCGTTGCGGATGAATCCCGGCAGCAGCCCCAGGATGGAATCCCCGAGCACCACGGCGATCGTCAGGAAGACGAGGTTGGTGATGACCGAGCCGCAGATGCCCAGTGTGGAGATGAGTTCCCCCTTCTTCGTGCCGTTCTCGACGCCTACGACCTCCTGCGCGGTCGCCGCCGCGGGCAGCCGGACGTTGGCGATGTTGCCTGACAGCACGCCGATGTAGGTACCCGTCATGCCGAAGATGGGGTAGTAGGACATCGGCTCGACAACGTAAAAGGCGCCGAACGCGAGGGCTACCTGTCCCCACGCCGCCAGCGCGTGGTGCCACGAGGGGAACACCCCGTAGGCCAGATAGAGGTAGAGGTTCGGCAGGAAGCTGGCGATCATTGTTGCGACGACGGTGATAATGCCGACCCGGATGGAGGGGCGGGTCCAACCCCTGAGGAACTGTTCGTCGGCGGACAGCGCCGCGGCATTTGTGGTCTCGTTCATGCTTTCCTCCTTATCCGACGACGGCCCCGCCGATCATCCCGACGATGATGGCGAACCCGAGTGCGTATTCCTTCAGCCAGGTTTGCTTCTGCGAGAGCTTCATGAATCCGAGCATCGAGCCGAAGCCGAGCAGCGCCGCGACCATCGAGCCGTGCAGCTTGAGGACGTAGGGCGCGGCCATGTACCCGAAGAGCCCCAGCGTCGCGGCCGCCGTCAGCAGGGAGAGCCAGCGCGGGTCCCCGCCGCCGATTCTGGCGCGCACCTTTTCCATCCGGTGGGTGAAGAGCGCCACCATGAGCAACCAGCCGCACCCGTTGACCGCCATCGTCCACCAGGAGGCGGCCATCGCGTAGATGTCGTAGGACTCCGACCCAATCGCCGCGCCCACCGCGTTCGCGCCGATCGTGGCGGCGGTCAGCTCGGTGCCCGACCCGCCGATCATCGAGAGCCGCATCCAGCTGATCGGGCCGCCGACGATCGCCACCATGCTGAAGACGACGACGAATACCGAGATCGAGGGGCCGATGGCGCTGATAAGCCCGCTTTTCAGACCCCGGCTGCACTGTGCGCTGGTGAGACCGGCGGCCGGCGCGTTCTTGTAGGCCAGCCTGGTGTAGATGACCGACTGGACCAACACGCATCCCACGCCGATAAAGGCGCATAACCAGACCGGCCAGCTGTTTGCAATTTTCAGATAATCGACCATGATTTCCCTCCTGTTTCTATGTTTTCTTTTTTTCCCCGAAGACGCAAAAAAAGAGTGTAAAGGCCTGACCAAACGGGTCGGGCCGTCTACACTCTTCACGAAACGTCATTCACTTTTTCCGGGGAGGATCGCTGGTGGGGGAACGCCCTCAAAACATCTTCTCAAAATCCGCTGGTTCCCCCGGCGTCTGTACGCCTTACTCTATTTCTATCACGTTTCTTGCAGGATTTCAATCATTTCTGTGCATTTTGTAGCAATTTCTAAACATTTTATAGCGATTTTGGGGATTCTCACAAACATCTTTTCCCGCCCAATTGACATCCGCTCCGTTTTCGGATATGATGCAGACAGCAGTTCATTTTCCTCTTTCGCGGCGGGTCCCCGGAGGTCCGGGCGACGAGTGACGAGTCCCGCCGCCGGCGGCCCCACATAGAGTGTTGAGTGACGCGGTGATACCCGTAGGGGTGATCACTGCGTCCTTTTTGCGTCTTTGGGGTATTTTATCAGACGACCGGAGGCGGACGCATGGGTGTCAATCAGGTGATCGTGTGGATAATGGCGGGCTTCATGCTGCTTGGGGCCGCCGACCGCTGCCTGGACGGCCGGTTCGGGCTCGGGAAGGCGTTCGACGAGGGCATTTCGGCGATGGGCGGGCTCATGGTACCCATGGTGGGCTTCATCGCCGCCGCACCCGTGATCGGCAGTCTGCTCGCCCCGCTCGTCGGACCCGTCTACCAGGCCCTCGGCGCCGACCCGGCCATGTTCGCGGGCACCATCCTCTCGAGCGACATGGGCGGCTACCCGCTGGCGCGGACGATGGCGCTGGACCCGCAGGCCGCCGATTTCGCGGGGATCATCGTCGGCGCGATGCTGGGGGGCGACCTCTGCTTCGCCATCCCGGTCATTCTGGGCTTCGTCCGGGAGGAGGACCTCGCCGACTGCTCGACCGGCATCATGGCCGGCATCATTACAATCCCGGTCGGATGCTTCTGCGGCGGGCTCGCCGCCGGGTTCGGGGCCGTCATGCTGTTGCGCAACCTCTTCCCCATCCTGCTGCTCTCCGCCTTTCTGGTCCTGGGGCTGTGGCGGTTCCCCCGCAAGATGGTCCGGGGCTTCCTCCTCTTCAGCCGCGGAGTCATCATCCTGGCGACGGCGATGTTCGCCCTCGCCGCCTTCCAGCAGATGACCTCGGTGGAGCTGCTGCCCGGCATGGCTCCTGCCGGGGAGGGCATCCTCATCGTTGGCTCGATCGGCATCGTGCTCGCCGGCGCCTACCCGATGGTCGCGGTCATCAACCGGGCGTTTTGCCGTCCGCTCGGCAGGATCGGAAGGGCGCTCGGCGTCAACGCGGCGGCCTGCGCGGGCATCGTAGCGATGTTCGCCAACCTGCTGCCCGTCCTGCCGATGGTCCGGTCGATGGACCGCCGCGGCAAGGTCATGGCGATGGCGTTTGGCGTCAACGCGGGCGCGGTGTTCGGGGACTATCTCGGCTTCACGGCGGGCACGACCCCCCATATGATCGCCCCGATGATCATTGCCAAGCTCGCCGGAGGCTTCTGCGCGATCCTCGCGGTCCGCGTCTTTTTCCGCGAACCGGCGGAGTCGGCGGCCGGGGAGCTCTCCGGAGCCGGGCCGGTTTGACCGGACCGGAAAAAATCCGCTTCCCCGCTGTCCCTTTCCGTGCGGCGCCCCTGTTATAGAGGGTGTCGGAATCTTGACGGACGGAGGGCAAAACAGGTGAAACGGATTCTTCTGGCGGGTATTCTCATCCTTTCGCTGGCCGTCTGCGGCGCGGGCTGCGCGGCACAGGCGGAACCGGACGCTCCCTCCGCGTCTTCAGGCGCCGGGGAGGAGACGCCACACGGCGGCGCGGAGGAAAACCCCATCGACGGGGCCTTCGCGCACATGCGGGAGGTCCTCGGGGAGGAGGAGGCCGAAAGCGAAACGATGGCCTATCTCTACGCCCGCCAGTGGTACTGGGAGCTGGAGGAGGTCTTTTCACAGATCGACCCGAACCTCTACCTGTACATCGACTTCGACCGGGACTATATTCTCACGCAGGCCCGCATGAAGCTGATGGCGACCGGCGAGGGGGAAAGCACCGCCAACCAGTTCGCCGCCATCGGGGATTTCCTGCGGGGCGAGGCGCTGCGGTTCCACGCGCTCCTCGGGGAAACGGGCGTCGACTGCCCCTATACGGTCGACGAGGCCTCCCTGACCGAGGCCCTGTCCGGGTACCGCTATTCGCTGAACGCGCCGGGGGAATGGCCCGGCGACGGGGCCATGTCGGCGTGGTCCGAGGAATATCCGCTGCTGCTCCTCGCAGGCGTACCGGAAAAAGAGGTCTACCTCTATCACGCCTATCCGTTCGGGATGCTGCTGAACATCAGGGGGACCAGTAAGCTCTATCCCGACTGGCCGGGCCTCTCCCCGCGCATGGGCCTGCCGGAGATGCGGGTCATGGACGCCGATTCCGACGGCGGGGAGGAGATTGTCATCACCCACACATGGGTCACCGGGGTCGGGCTCACCTACATCTCCGCCGGCTCCCTCTACGTGGTGGAGTACAATCCCGATTCGGGCGTGGTCTGCGGGACGTCCGTCTTCGACCCGGACGACTTCGACGACCTGCTGAAGGACGAGCTCTCCCTCCGGTGCGATCCCGGCGCGCGCTCCCTCAGCCTCTCCTACCGGGATCAAACGGTCACGCAGCCGCTCCCCGAGCTCCCCGAGCTGAATGAGACGGTGCGCTACGGACTCATCATGGGGGAGCTGATGCGGTACGAATTCCAGGACGACGGCCGCATCGTCCTGCGGGCGGATCTTGTCGCCTACTGCAAGGACTACCCCTATCCCGCCTCCGCCGTGACCTTTCCGCTCACCGCCGACGTCGTCTATACCGACGGGGAATATTCCGGGCGGATCGGGCTGCAAAACGTTTCCATCCTGGAGTCCGGCTGGTGAACCACGGCGCACGCCCTCAAAAAAGCCGCCGCCCTTTCGGGCGGCGGCTTTTGAAACGTCAGGAGGCCGGTTTCGGGCCCGCCCGCTCCCTGCCGCTCAGAAGCAGCCGGGGCCGGGGTAGCGGGCCGCGCCGCCCAGCTCCTCCTCGATGCGCAGCAGGCGGTTGTATTTCGCCACGCGTTCGGTACGGCTGGGCGCGCCGGTCTTAATCTGGCCCGCGTTCAGCGCGACCGCGAGGTCGGCGATCGTGGTGTCCTCCGTCTCGCCCGAGCGGTGGGAGACGATCGCGGTGTAGCCCGCCCGCTTGGCCAGCTTGATGGCGTCGATCGTCTCGGTGAGGGAGCCGATCTGGTTGAGCTTGATGAGGATCGAGTTGGCGCAGCGGCGGTCGATCCCCTTTTGGAGGCGCTCGGTGTTGGTGACGAAGAAGTCGTCGCCCACAAGCTGCACCCTGTCGCCCAGCTCGGCGGTGAGCTTCCGCCAGCCCTCCCAGTCCTCCTCGTCGAGCGCGTCCTCGATCGAGCGGATGGGGTATTTGTCAACGAGGGATTTCCAGTGGGCGATCAGCTCGTCGGTGGTGAACCGCTTCCGGCTCTTGGGGAGGAAGTAGCCGTTTTCGCTCTTCCATTCGCTGGACGCGGCGTCCATGGCGAGGACGAAATCGCCGCCCGGACGGTACCCGGCCTCTTCGATCGCGCGGAGCAGGTAGCGGATCGCCTCCTCGTCGCTCTCGAGGTTGGGCGCGTAGCCGCCCTCGTCGCCCACCGCGGTGGAGTGGCCCTCCGCCTTGAGGATGGCGGCCAGCTTGTGGAACACCTCGGTGCACCAGCGCAGCCCCTCCCGGAAATCCGGCGCGCCGACCGGCATGATCATGAATTCCTGCACGTCGATGCTGTTGGCCGCGTGGGCGCCGCCGTTCAGGATGTTCATCATCGGGACCGGCAGCGTGTCGGCGGCGACGCCGCCCAAAAACCGGTAGAGCGGCAGTCCCAGGCTGTTCGCGGCCGCGTGCGCGCAGGCCAGCGAAACGGCCAGAATGGCGTTCGCGCCGAGGCGGGATTTTTCCCTGGTGCCGTCGAGCGCCAGCATCGCCGCGTCGATCTCGGCGGTGCGGGCGGCGTCCATGCCGGTGAGCGCCGCGCGGATCTCGTTGTTGACGCTGCCGACGGCTTTCCGCACGCCCTTGCCGCCGAAGCGGGACGCGTCCCCATCGCGCAGCTCCAGCGCCTCGAACTGTCCGGTGGAGGCGCCGCTGGGGACCGCGGCGGTGCCCGCGCTGCCGTCCTCCAGCGTTACGACCGCCTCCACGGTGGGGTTCCCGCGCGAGTCGATGATCTCCCGTCCGTGGATATCGCAAATGATCGAACCGATGGTTTTCATAAAGAAGACTCCTCTCACATTTCAGGTGCGTGTCGTAAAAATGAAAAGCGGCGGGGTGTGCGGCGTCATTCGCCCCATTTGGTTAGCTATAGCTAACCTTTTCATTAAAATTATACCTCTTCGGTAGAGGATTGTCAAGGGCGCGGGGGCGCGTCCAAAAAAGTTTACAACTCCGCCACTCCCGGATTATTCCCGTTTTCCTGCCGGATTATTCCCGTCCTCCCCCGGGGCGGACCGGTCCGCGCCAAAAAAAACGGGGCGGGTTTCCGTTGGAAACCCGCCCCGCGGCCTTGTCAGACTTTCACCTCGCTGTCCTCGTTCGACAGCTTCGTCATCTGCTCGATGACCTTCGCGCCCTGCTTTTTCACTTCCTCGATGTCCTTCTCGTTGTTGTCGACGGTGCAGAGGTAGAGCGTCTCCAAAACCGTCTGCTCGGCGATGCGCCGGGAGATGATGTCCCCGGCGGTGGTGTCGTCGACCGTGCCGGTCAGCAGCGCGTAGGAGCAGTGCTTCAGCAGGGGGGATTTGGCCGCCGCCGTGACGCCGATCGTGATGGCGCCGCGTTCGCGGGCGATGCGCATGGCCTCCACGACCGACTTCGACCGGCCGGTGTGGGAGACCGCGAGCGCGACGTCCCCGAACCGCATCGAGGAGGCGCAGAACACCTGCATGTCCTGGTCGTTGAGCACCACGCAGGCCTTACCGATCTTCATGAGCTTCAGGCTGATCAACTGGCAGGGGATGATCGCGTCGCCGTTGCCGAACATGATGATGATGTTCGCCTTCCGCAGGGCGTACGCCGCGGGCTCATACTGGTCGGAGATCAGCGCGAGGGTGTTGAGCATCGTCTCGTTGTTCTTGTCGATCACCGAACGCATCAGCTCCCGCGCGGAGACCTGCTCCACCGGGGTGGCGAAGCCGGGGTCGTCCGGCTGCCGCTCGGCCATCCGGACGCTGTTGCGGAAATCCAAAAAGCCCTTGTAGCCCATGTGCTTGCACAGGCGGATGATCGTGGCGCTGCTCGCGTCGATTTCAGCGGAAATCGTGTTCAGGTTCAACGACCCGATGCGGTGCAGGTTTTCGATCAGATAGGTGGCTGCGGCCTTTTCACTTCGGGGAAGCGAGGGAAGGATCAACTGCAGCTTTGTTTTCAGGATGCTGAAACTATCCATCTCTTGCGGCATTCCCAACCGATCCCCCTTTCCCGCGAGACGAAACGCGGCGCACGGTTTTGCCTGCGCAACGTAAACCGACAGGCAATTCTACCCATTATTATACTTCTTTTTGATACGCGGTCAACAAAAAACTCATTTTTCCATCCCGGAAACGGGCCGCGCCGGTTGTCCGGGCGTTCCTTTCCGTCCTAATCCGCCAGTTCCCTCAGCGCGCCGGCGAGCTGCTCCGCCGTGGGAGGCGTGTAGTGCAGCTGGGGCTGGTCGAGCAGGTAGGAGGCGCCCTTCCCCTTGACCGTGTGCGCGAGGATGAGGGTGGGCGCGCCCTTTGTGCGGTCGGCGCGGCAGAACGCCTCGTCGATCTCGTCGAAGTTGTGCCCGTCGATCTCGATCACGTTCCAGCGGAACGCCCGCCATTTGTCCGCCAGCGGCTCCAGCGGGAGGATCTCCTCGGTGGCGCCGTCGTTCTGGTAGCGGTTGCGGTCGATGATCGCAACGAGGTTGTCGAGCGCGAACCGCGGGGCCGCCATGGCGGCCTCCCAGACCTGTCCCTCGTCGAGCTCCCCGTCGCCCAGGATCACATGGACCCTGACGCCGGGCTGCCGGCGCTTCGCGGCGATCGCCATGCCGGTCCCCAGCGAAAGCCCCAGGCCGAGCGAGCCGGTGGTGGCGTCCACGCCGGGAATCGCGATGCAGGGGTGACCCTGCAGCAGGCTGCCGATTTTGCGCAGGCGGCGGAACTCCTCCTTCGGGAAGAAGCCGCTCTCCCCCAGCGCGGCGTACAGGACGGGCGCGGCGTGCCCCTTGGAGAGGACCAGCCGGTCGCGGGAGGGGGATTTCGGTGAGGCCGTGTCGTAACGGAGCCGGTAAAAATAGAGGTACGCCATCAGGTCGGCCAGCGAGCAGGAGCCGCCGGGATGCCCGCTCTGCGCCTCGTAGGTCATTTGCAGCACGTCGCGCCGCAGCTGCCTTGCCCGCCGCTCCAGCGCCTGCCTGTCTTGCTCGTTCATCCGCCTCATCCTTTCCGGGCAATGGCCGCCCTTGCCCTTGAAACGATCCGTTCCGCCGTGAGCCCGTATTTCTCGAGCAGCAGCGCGCCGTTCCCCGATTCCCCGAAGGTGTCTTCAAGCGCCACCTGTTCCATGGGGACGGGGCGGCGTTTGGCCACCGTCTCGGCCACGGCGCCGAAAACGCCGCCGAAACAGTTGTGGTCCTCCGCGGTGACGATTGCCCCCGTCCTGTCCGCGTACTCCCACAGCAGCTCCCGGTCGATCGGCTTGACGCTCCGCAGGTTGATCACCGCCGCCGAGACGCCCTCCGCCTCCAGCAGCTCCGCGGCGCGCAGGGCCTGCTCCACCATGACGCCCACCGCAGCGAGCGTGACGTCCGAGCCGTCCCGCAGGACCTCGCCCTTACCCACCCGGAAGTCGACTGCTTCCGGCTCCAGGTGGAGGGGGGCTCCCACCCCCCGGCCGAGCCGGACGTATACCGGCCCGGGCGTTTGCAGCGCGGCGAACACCGCGCCCCGCACCTCGCCCGGGTCCGCCGCCACGAGCACCTTCATGTTGGGCAGCGCGCGCATGATGGCGATGTCCTCGATCGCCTGGTGGGTCGCGCCGTCCTCGCCCACGCTGATTCCGCCGTGCGTGGCCACGATCTTGACGTTGAGGTTGGGGTAACAGAGGCAGTTGCGGATCTGCTCAAACGGCTTTTCCGTCGCGAAGACGCCGTAGGCGGTGAAGATCACCGGGCCGCCGAAGGACGCGATGCCCGCCGCGATGCCCACGGCGTCCGCCTCCGCGATGCCCACCGAATAAAACCGGTCGGGCCAGCGCTCCCCAAACATCCTGCTGCGCGTCGATTTGGACACGTCGGCGGTCACCACATACAGTTCCGGGAATGCCTCCCCCACGGCGGCGAAGGTCTTGCCCAATTCGTCCCTGAAATTACCTACCACGCTCGTCCCCTCCACCATTCAGTTCCTTCACGACCGTTGCCATCCGCTCCATGTTCGGCTTTAGGCTGCGGTACAGCTCCAGGTATTCCCGGTAGTACCGCTCGTATACCTTTCGGCGCGCGGCGTCCGGCAGGACAGGCTCGTCGAACACGTTCCACGTTTCCACGCCCGCATAGTCCAGCAGGCCCGTCCCAACGCCCGCCAGGACGACGTCCCCCAGGTTGGCCTCCACGTCGTTTTTGGGGCACACCACCTGAAAGCCGGTGACGTCCGCGATGATCTGCCGCCAGAGCGGCGATTTCGCCACGCCGCCCGCCAGCACCAGCCGCTCGTCGAGCACGCCGCCCTGCGGCGCGGCCTCCATCGAATGACGGAGGGAAAAGGCCACCGCCTCCAAAAAGGCCCGGAACAGGTGGGCCCTGGTGTGGTGCAGGTCGAGCCCGAACACCACACCGCGGGCGTTGACGTCCCAGATGGGGGCGCGCTCCCCCATGAAGTAGGGCAGCACCAGCAGCCCCTCGCTGCCGGGCGGGATTTCCGCCGCGGCCTCATCGAGGCGCGCGTAGGCGTTTTTCCCGCCCTGAAGCTCCTCCCGGTACTCCAGCTCCGCGAAGGCGCCGCGGAACCAGCGGGTCAGCGCCCCGGCGGTGGCCGCGCCGCCGAAGGTGAAGAGCAGGTCGGCCGCGTCCTTCACGTAGGGCATGGTGATGAGCTCCCGCCCGGTTTCGCCGCCGCCGTGCACGAAGCCCCAGGTCATCGAGGTCCCGATGACCGCCACATGCTGCCCGGGCCTCGTCACGCCGAGGCCGAGCGTGGCCACCGTGCAGTCCACGCCGCCCGCGCACACGGGCGTGCCCGCCGGCAGGCCCAGCTCCGCCGCGCATTCCGGCGTGAGCCCGCCCACCACGGCGGAGGAGTCGACGACGCGGTCCGGCATCATCGCGCGCGGGATGCCCAGCGCCTCCATCAGCTCGCCGCTCCAGCAGCGGCGCTCCATGTCGAAGATGCCGCCCAGGTTGCCCGCCGAGGAATAGTCGATCGCGATCTCCCCCGTCATCCGGTAGATGGCGTAGGCGTTCGGCGGCAAAAAGCACCGGATTCTGGCCCAGTTCTCCGGCTCGTGCTCCTTGATCCAGAGGATCTTCGTGTAGCCGTAGTAGGGGTCGAGGCCGTTGCGGGTGATGCGGTAGAGCCGGTCGAAGCCGACGCGCGCTTCCACCATGCGGCTGACGTCGTCCGCGCGGCGGTCCATCCAGATCATGCAGGGCCGCACCGGCCGCATCTCGTCGTCGAGCGGCACGCCCGAGCCCCCGTAGAGTCCGCTGACGCAGATGCCGCCGACCGATTCCGGCGGAATCCCCGCCTTTTTCACCGCGTCGCGGATGGTGGACTTCACCGCCTCCACCCACACCTCCGGCCACTGCTCGGCCCAGAGCGCCCGGGGCGTCGTCACGCCGTATTCGGCGAGCGAGGAGGCCAGCAGGGCGCCGTTCGTATCCATGACGATGGATTTCGTGCCCGACGTGCCGATGTCCGTTCCGATCAAATAGTTCATTTTCGGGCCTCCCTTTTCCTTCCCGCCGCGCTCCGGACGGGTCAATCGATCCCGTTTTCGTACTCGCAGATGCGCCGCACCTTCGGCGCGGACCGGGACTGCGGGTCGAACTCCTCCTTGAGATAAGCCGCCACGAGGCATTTCGCCAGCTCGGCGCCGGTGACCTGCGCGCCCAAGGTGATGATGTTCGCGTGGTTGCTCAGCTCCGCGCGCTGCGCCTGGTAGACGTTGTTCACCAGCGCCGCATAGGCGCCCTTCACCTTGTTGGCGGCGATGCTCACGCCGATGCCGGTCCCGCAGATCAACACCCCCCGGTCGCATTCGCCGGCCGCCACCGCCTTCGCAAGGCGGACGGCGGTGTTGGCGTAGATGGGGTCGTCCCCGCCGAAATCCACGCACTCGTGCCCCAGGCCCGAGATAAAGGTCTTCAGCTCCTGTTTCAGTTCAGCCGCGTTTGGGTCGCAGCCAATCGCGATTTTCATCGTATCCTTCCCTCTTCCTTTCAGGCGGCGGACGCCAGGACCGCGCGCATGATGTCCGCGAAACGCTCCGCGTCCCACGCGCTGCGGCCGATGAACAGGCCGTCGATCTCTTCGCAGCGGCTGAGCGCCACGGCGTTTTCCGGGTTGACGCTCCCGCCGTAGAGCAGCGGGACGCGGCTTCCCGCCTCCCCGAAGAGCTCCACCATCGTCCCGCGCAGCATGCGGTGCTTTTCCCCCGCGTACCCCTCGTCCGCCGGGATCCCGTTCACGCCGATGGCCCAGACCGGCTCGTAGGCGACCCACACGCGGTCCGCCTCCTCCGGGCGCACCTGGTGGAGCCCGATCTTCAGCTGGACGCGCAGCACCTCGTCGCCGGTGCCGTACCGCCGGTCCTCCAGCTGTTCCCCCACACACAGAAGAACGCGGAAGCCGTGGTCCAGCGCGCAGCGGACCTTCTTTTCCTCCTCCGCGTCCGTCTCGCGGAAGGTATGCCGCCGTTCGGAGTGCCCGACCATCACCAGCCGCGCGCCCGCCTCCCGCAGCATGAGCGGGGAGATCTCGCCGGTATACTGCCCGCGCTCCTCCCAGCCCATGTTCTGGGCGCCGAGGAGGATTCCCGAGCCCGCGCGGTCAAGCTCTGCCCGCGCCGGCCCAAGCGAGGTGTAGGAGGGGATCACGAAGCGCTGCGCGCGCTCCGGCGGGATGCCGCGCGTGAGCTCCTCGAGGCGGCGCAGGTAATCCACGGTCTCCGCGGCGGTCTTGAACATTTTGGTGTTGGTGCCGAAGTAGAATCTGTCCTGCATGGGGACGACTCCTTTCAAAACGCGGCCGATACGTCCGCCGCCCCGGCGGGAGATGGGTCCCGCCGGGGCGGATGGCGTCAGCGGTCCATGACCAGCTTGACGCCGTAGAAGCCGCAGATGTATTCCAGTTCCTTGGAGAAATCGCCGTAGACGATCGCGTAGTGGTGCCCGGTGGCGTTGCGTAGGAAGGAGTCCGGGTCCTCGAGCCTGATGCCGCAGCCGGGCCAGCGGGTGCCGCCCGCGAAGCTGTTGTTGGGGTCCTCCTCGTCGTTGTTCACGCGCAGGCTGGTCTTGGCGACGGCCGCGTGGAAGCGCAGGGTGTCGTCGTTTCCGCCGAGGCGCAGCAGCGTGACGGTGCGGTCGCCCTCGAACTCGAACTCGATGCACGCGCCGCCCGAATCGCCGTTCAGGTAGGGCTTGGCCACCGCCTCGTCGGGGACGAGCGGCGGGATGGGCCACAGCCGGTAGCCCAGGCTGTTCGCCATGGACACGGGGCCGGAGCCGCAGTTGAAGAAGTTCATCACACCGTTCTGCTCGTTAAGGCGGGAGATGTCCGCGAACATCACCGGGGCGTGGGCCAGCTTCTTGAGGATGTACATCGAAACGCCGGCGGGCACGTCCCCCTCGCAGGCCGCGATGGTGGACTCCTCCTCGTTGAGCAGCGCGGTGGCGAGGCAGGCGCCGTAGCTGTAGCCGTAGCACTTGTTCACCAGCTCGGGCATGCACTTGGTGGCGAACATGTCCACATCGTAGAGTTCCTGGAAACGCTTATAGGCGAGATACAGGCGCATCTGGGAGAGGATGGCGTCCTCGTTGATCTTTTCGCCGTTCTCCAGCTTCCAGTTGACCTTGGCGCAGTTGTCGATGAACTGCCGCGCGAGCCGCTCGGCCTCCGCCTCGTCGATGTTCTCCAGCTCCTTGAAGATTTCGACGTGGTCGTACTGGGGGAAATCGATGCCGAACACCTTTTTCCAGTTGAACTCGTTCACCTGCGTCTGGTACATCATCATGCACTTGCCGCCGATGAGCGCGATGTTCCTGCCCGCCATGTCGTTCTTGGTCCACGCGGCGCGCAGCGCCTTCTTGATGTCCGCGGCGCGCTCCGCGTCGTCGATCCTGCCGTACATGTAGACGAAGGGGAGCTTCATCTCCTCCATCACGTAGCGCAGCTGCACCGACACGCCGAGGGAGCCGTTGGCGATCTCGTCGCAGAGCCCGTACATGACGCAGGGCTTGCCGCCCAGCGAGTTGACCGCGGTGGTCACCAGGGAGGTGTACATCCAGGAGCCGATGACGAAGAGGAACATGTCGCAGTTGGCCTTCTCCATCGCGGTGCAGGTCTCCATGATCTCGTCCATGTCGAAGAGCGGCTCGTCGGGAATCATGATCTCGATCTCCGGGTCCGCGCCGAAGGTGCGCCGGGCGACCTCGATGTAGTTCCGGATGTTCCCCTGGTACTGGTTCGTCTTTGCGATGGGCAGGATCCCCATCTTGGGCTTTGCGTTGCGGTTAAATTTACTCATACGGTGCCTCCTGGAATTTTGATGTGGTTAAATTCCTTCAATGAATCATAGAGGTGCGTGTACTTCCGGTAGGCGGCTTCGTAGGCGCCGGTCCACGCGGGGTCCGGCCGGTAGACGCGGTCCACCTTCACGCAGGCGCGCACGGCCTGCTCGCAGGAGGGGTACGCCCCCATGCTGCACATGGCGATCATCGCCGCGCCGAGGCAGGCGGCGTCCTTTTCCCGCAGCGTGGAGACCGGGCGGTTCAGGATGTCCGCCTTGAGCTGCATCCACCGCGGCGATTTGGACGCGCCGCCCACCACCCGGATGTCCTTGAAGCGAAAGCCCATATCCTCGTAGTAGAGCATGTTGATCTTGAACTCGTAGGTGAGTGAATCCATGATGGCCTTCACCACGTCATGCCGGGTGCTGTCGATCGTGAGCCCCACGATCGCGCCCCGCGAGTCGAGGTCGTTCCAGGGCGGCCCGCTGCCGATGAAGTGCGGCAGCACCATCACGCCGCTGGGGCCCTCGGGCGCGCGCTCCGTCATCACGTCGTAGACGTTCCTGCCGGTCCGCCGCGCCTCCTGCTCCTCGGCGAGGGAAAAGTTGTTCTTGAACCACTTGAGCAGCAGCCCGCCCACCTGGGAGGAGGACATGAGGAAATACCGCCCGGGGATGGTGTAGGCGTAGCAGGAGACGCCCGCCGCGAGCGCCCGCTCGTCGGTGATCTTTTTCGAGGACATCACGCCGATGCCCTCGATGGTGCCGTGGGAATCCATGCCGATGCTCTCATCGATGAGCCCGGCGCCCAGCGCTGCGCAGGTCTGGTCCTGTCCGCCCGCCACCAGCGCCACCGCCTCGGTGAGGCCCAGCTCGGCCGCGGCCTCCCGCGACAGGTTCCCGACGACCCGGCCGGGTTCCGCCGTTTCGCAGAAGAGGCTCCGGTCCAGCCCCGCCGCCCGCAGCAGCTCGTCCGACCAGCATTTCCTCTCGATGTCGAACGCCATGGTGCGGCCGGCCTGCGGGTGGTCGACCACCCCTTCCCTCGCGCCGAGGCGTTTCATGACGTACTCGGTGAAGGTGACGTATTTATACGTCCGGGGGATCAGCTCCGGCTCGTGGCGGCGCATCCACAGGATCGTGGGGAGCGAGCCCATCGGATGCGGCGGGAAGCCGGTGATGTCGTAGATCCGCTGCGCCGGGACCGCCCCGGTCAGCAGCTTCGTCTCCTCGTCGGCGCGGTAGTCCATGCCGAGGATGGCGTCCCGGAGGGGGCGGTAGTCCCCGTCCACCGGCATGACCTCCTCCCCCAGCACCGAGGTGCTGAGCGCGCGGACCTCCTCCGCCCGCATGCCCGCCGCCTTCGCCTGCGCGACCGACTCCTTCAGGACGTGCGTGACGGCGTCCCACATGACCGCGGGACTCTGCTCCGCCCAGCCGGGGGCGCGGCAGATGATGTCGAATTCCTCGTAGCACCTGCCGAAGCAGGCGCCCGTCTCGTCGAAAACGGCGGCCTTGCAGCCGGTTGTGCCGATATCCAAGCCGATAAAATACATGGTGTTCCCCCCAAAACGGCGGTCGTTATTTCTTCGCCAGGATCGCCCGCACACCCTCGATCTCACGCGGGGTCATCTGGTAGGCGCCGCCCAGCGCGTTGGTCACGAGGATCGCCTGCCCGACGGCCTCGAGGCACTCGAGCTTGTAGCAGGCGTCCATCACGTCCACCGAGGAGAGGCAGAGCACGCCGTGGCCCTTGAGGATCAGCGCGCGCACGTCCGGGTTCTTCTGAATGCACTTGTGCACCACCTGGGGGACCTCGATCGTGGTGGGCACGGAAAATTCCGTGACCTCGATCCCGCCGATGTCCAGCATCGCCTCGGGCATGCAGAAGTCCTCAAAGGTGTAGTTGGACATGGCGAAGCCCGTCATGATGGGCGGATGGCTGTGCACAATCGCGCGGATCTCCGGCATCGAGCGGTAGACCTCCAGATGCATCCGGATGTCGGCGGCGGGCTTTAAGCCCTCCAGGAGGTTGCCCTCCATATCCACCAGGCTGATCTGCTCCTCGCTGATCTCGGATTTGCAGAAGCCGGAGGCCGTGAGCAGGATCTGGTTCTCCCCGATGCGGACGCTGTAGTTGCCGCCCTTGCCGACAAGGAGACCCTTTTCGGCAAGGCGGGAGCCCACCTTGAGCATATCCTGTTTGGTCTGGCGCACGGCCTGCTGGTACATGAATTCTTCAAACATCGATATCACACCCTATTCCATATCATTGATCGCTTCAAAAATCAGCGCCCCGACGACGGACCCCCCGTCCAGAACGCCCAGGCTCTTTTCCCCGTAATAGGCGGCGCGGCCCCATACGGCCTTCATCGCCCGGGTCCCCTCGCTGCCCTCCCGCGCGGCCTTCGCGGCCTTGGCGAAAGCGGCCCGCGCGCCCTCCCCGGCATGGGCCGACAGCGCCTCGACGCCGGGAGTCAGGGAGTCGAGGATGGTCTTTTCTCCCGGCTTGGAGCCGGCCTTGGCCATCACGTTTTCCAGCCCCGCGCGCATCGCTTCCGCAAGCCGCGCCGCGTCGCACGTCTCCGTGCCCTTCAGGCTCCTCGCCATGCCCTTGAAAAAGAAGGCGAGGATGGTCCCCAGCGAGCTGGGCGCCGCTTCGTTGAAGTGGTCGCCGCACCGGTTGAGGCATTTCCCCAGATCGGTCTCCTGCGAATCGTGCAGGAAATCGGACACGGCGCGGAACCCGCCGCTCATGGAGATGCCGAGGTCTCCGTCGCCGTTCTGCTGGTCCAGGCTCACCAGGGCGTCCCTGTTTTCATCGATCCGCGCGGAGATCGCGTCGATCGCCCTGCAAAGGTCTTTCGTCGTCATAACGCCCTCCATCATTTGTTGGCATTGGTGTAAAAGGGGGTGGAAGCGGGCGCGCGGAGCAGCTCCTTGAGCTCCCCGTCGAGCTTGAAGAGGGTGACGGAAAGGCCCGCCATCTCCATGGAGGTCGCGAACTCGCCCACATGGGGCATGAAAATCCTCACGCCCCGCTCCCCCAGAATCTGCGCCACCCGGCGGTAGACGATGAACAGCTCCTCCGCGGGCGTCCCGCCCAGCCCGTTCACCAGGACAGAGACCTCGTCCCCCGCCTTCAGCGGCAGGTCCGCGAGCAGCTTTTCCATGAGGATCTCGGAGATCCGGTCGGCGGTCATCATCTTTTCCACCGTAATGCCCTTCTCGCCGTGGATTCCCATGCCGATCTCGATCTCGTCGTCCGCGATCGCAAAGGTGGGGCGGCCCGCCTCCGGCACGATGCAGGGGGTGAGCGCCACGCCCATCGTGCGGGTGTTGGCGACCGCCTTTTCGGCGACCGCCGCGACTTCGTCGAGGCTCCGCATCTGGTCGGCCGCGGCCCCGGCGCATTTGTAGGCGTAGAGGATGCCCGCCACGCCGCGCCGCTTTTCGGCGGTCTCCCTCGGGCTGGAGGCCACGTCGTCGCACGCCAGCACGCTGCGGCAGCGGATGTCGTCGAACTCGCAGTCCTCGATCGCCTGCTGGAAGTTCATCTTGTCGCCGCCGTAGTTGCCGTAGAGGCAGAGGACGCCCGCGCCGGAATCGACGGCGCGGATGGCGCTTGCCATCTTGGTGTAGGCGGGAGAGGCGAAGACGTTGCCGACGGCGCAGGCGTCCACCATGCCGGCGCCCACGTAGCCCAAAAAGAGCGGCAGGTGCCCGGAGCCGCCCGCCGTCACGATCCCGACCTTCCCCTTTTTGGAGGGGTAGCCGGAGACCAGCACCCGGCGGTCGCCGTCCAGGAAATGCACCCGGTCGCCGTAGGCGGCGACGATGCCCTCCATCGTCTCATCGACAAAATCAGCGGGTTGGTTGATGACTTTTTTCATATGTATTCCCTCCGAAACGAGTGGTCAATGGGTCTCGTCAAAACGCTTGAGCGCCTGAAAAATCCCCTTCGACGCGGGATAGATCTGCGTGTAGACGGCGAACAGGTCGTCGTAGACCGCTTTTTTTGACGCGTCGGGCTCGAAGGTGCGGTCGCTTCCAAAGGAGGCGAACCGCCCGGGCAGCGACGCGGGGTCCCTGCCGTGGTGGGAGGCCAGCACGGCCGCGCCCAGCGCGCCGCAGGCGGAATATTCCGGAACCCGGCGGACCGGGGCCTGGAAGAGGTCCGCGAAGATCTGGCACCAGAGGGTGTTGACCGCGCCGCCGCCGGAAATCCGGATGCACTTCATCGGCGCGCCCACCTCGCGGAGCTGGAGGTAGACCTCCCGCATCCCGAACGCCAGCCCCTCCAGCAGGGCCCGGTAGAGGTGCCCGCGGGTGTGCGACGGGGTCAGCCCCACCGTCACGCCCTTCGCGTAGGGGTCGTCCACCGGGTTGCGCTGGCCGAGGAGCGAGGGGAAGAAGAGCAGCCCGTCGCAGCCGGGGCGCACCCGCGCGGCCTCCTCGTCCATCCGCCGGAAGCCCTCTTCCGCGCCGCGCGCGGACTCGGCCGCATAAAGGCTTTCGCGCATCCAGTTGACCGAGGTGCCCACGCTCATGAGGCCGGTGTAGGCCACCCACTGGTCGCGGATAGCGCTGGAATAGACCTGCAGCCGTGCGCCCTCGTTGTGGGCGCAGACGCCCAGCGAGGTGGAGATGAGCCCGCCCGAGCCGAGGACGACGCTGTAGACGCCCTCCTCCACGGCGCCGGAGCCCACCGTCTGCATGATCGCGTCCCCCGCGCCCGCCACGACCACCGTATCCGGGCCGAGACCCAGCTCGGCGGCCACCTCCGGCAGCACGGTCCCGACCGCCTGGTCGGCGTGGAGGACCGGCGGCAGCACCTCTTCGGGCAGGCCGATCAGGTCGAGCAGCTCCCGGTTCCAGCGGTGGTTTCGCACGTCGTAGACGCCGAAGCCGCTGGCGTCCGACTCGTCGGTCGCCGGGACGCCGGTCAGCACGGTGCGCACATAGTCCTTGGGGTTCACGACGACCCGCGTCCGGGCAAAGAGCGCGGGCTCGTTCTCCCGCATCCAGAGGATCTTCCCCGCCGTGCAGGAGGGGACCATCTTGTTGTTGGTGTAGGGCAGCAGGCCCTCCTTGCCGCCCACCTTGGCGTAGATTTCGTCGTTCTGCTTCTCATTGCGGAAATCGACGCAGCTGAGGATGGGGCGGAGCGGTTCCAGATGTTCGTCCAGCGCCACAAGCCCGTGCATCTGACCGGTGAGGCCGATGGCCGCCGTGCGGCGGTCCGGGCCGAGCTCCCGCACGAGCGCGCGGATGCAGTCAAGCCCGGCGTCGCGCAGCACGCGGGCGGGCTGCTCATAGCAGCCCAGCCCCGTGCAGACCAGGGTGTTGTCATACCGCACCGACTGGACGCCGAGGGTCTTCCCCTCCCCGTCGACCGCGATGGCCTTGCAGCCGGAGGAGCCGATGTCGACGCCGATATACGCCTCTTTCATATGCGCACCTCCGCTCTGGCATCCGGGTCAGAAGCCCAGCGTGTCATGCGCGTAGGCCATGCTCTGCTTCACGCATTCCTCTTCGTAGGCGACGGTCTCGGCATGGGTGTCGCAGCGGTTGATGTAGAGCTCGAGGAAGATGTTCCCGTCGTAGCTGTTCTGCTTGAGGATGTCCAGCATGAGCGGGAAATCCACGTAGCCCTGTCCGAGGGGGACGCCGGTGATCACGTCGCCGCGCGGGTCGAGGGTGACCACATAGTCCTTGAAGTGGACGGTCTTCGCATAGGGCGCGAGGGTGCGCACCACCGTCTCGGTCGGGGTCATGAAGCAGGTGGAGTTGCAGGTGTCGAGCGCGCAGCCGAAGAAGGGGTCGTTCACGCCTTCGATGATCTTCTTGACCTCGTAGACGTCGTTGAGCTTGCCATTCTCGATCGCGACGTGCACGCCGTACTCGTGCGCCGTGGGCATGAGCGCGCCGATCGTCTCGATGCCCTTCTGCACCTGGCGTTCCAGGCCGGCCGCGTCGGTGTCGCGGTCCATGTCCCAGCCGATGCGCAGCACCTTGGAGCCGAGGAATTTGGAGACCTCGAGCATCCGCTTGAAGTAGTTGAAATCCGTGCCGCGCGAGCCGGTCTCGACCGTCATGCCCTCCTTCACGATCCGGTCGCGGATCGCGGTGAGCTGCTCCTCGGTGAACTCGTGCAGGGAGATGTTGTTGCAGAGCAGGACCGCCTTCACGCCGTACTTGACGCAGCGGTCGATGAGCTGGTCCACCGTCATGGGGTCCTCGGGGCGGTAGTAGGGGCGGCCGATCGACCACCTGTATGCGAACGAGCCAATTCCGAAATTCATTGTTGATTACTCCTTTACCTTCTTAATGACTTTTTTGCGCGCTTATACTCTAAAACGCTTTCTCTCGATGTAGCCGAGGAGCGTCATTGTAAACACGATTACAATTCCGTAGGCGAGCTGCTGGGTCGGCAGGCCGAAGCCCAGGAAGGTCATTGCGCTCATCAGGCACATGATGAACAGGATGCCGAAGCCGGCCTGCACCATGTTGCCGTAGCCGCCGGACTGGCTGATCCCGCCGATCGTGACCGCCGCCACCATCGGCATGAGCAGGTTTGCGCCGACATCGGGGTTCACGCCGCCGATGCACATGGGGATGAACATCGCCGCGATCCCGGCGAAGACGCCGGAGAGCAGGTAGACGATGATATAGATCCGGGAGACCGAAATGCCCGCGTGCTCGGCGCTCTTGGGGTTGCTGCCAGTCAGGATGACCTGCCTGCCGAACGTGGTCTTGCTCAGCACCACCGCCATCAGGATGAAGATGACGATGGGGATGATCGCCGCCATGGGGATGATGGTCTTCCCGATGTGGATGCCCGTGAGGGTGGAGAGCCGGGAGAGCTCCCGGGGACCGCCGGAAACGGTGTAACCGTTCGTGAACACATAGCACAGTCCCATTGCCAGAAGCTGGCTGGCCAGGGTGATGATAAAGGGCGCGATGTGGAACTTTGCCACCGCGATGCCGTTCAGAAGGCCGAACAGCGCGCCGATCGTGCAGGAGACCAGCAGGCCGAGCACGATGATGAGCCAGGGGTTCATATCCGGGTTCGCGTCGGAGAGCAGGGACATGGTCTTGGTGGAGACCACGGCGGAAAAGCCCGTCACATATCCGATGCTCAGGTCGATTCCCGAGTTGCCGGAAAGGAACACGAATACCAGGCCGATGGCGCCGATGATGTAGTAGGAATACGAGGTGAGCATGGAGATGATGTTCGCCATCGAGAAGAAATTGCGATTCAGGAAGCCCATCACAACGCAGACCACGATCAGCATATACACAACCGGCAAATCCAAGGAAAACTTCTTGAAGCCGTTCCAGAACCGATTCTTATTTCCCAATGTCGAATTGCTTTTGAACTTTGTATCCATATGATTGACCTCTCATCGAAGCGTTCTTGGGTTGTGCGAGCTTCCCTCGGGGAACGGCGGGTCTGCCGCGGCCGAGCCGGCGGCAAACCCGCCGCACCTTTGGGCGGAAAGTTTACAGGGTGGCGCGTCTTGCGTTTGCGGGGAGATTATCCCAGCATGTCGGCATACTTAACGGTCCAGATCTCGTCGGACTTCGCCTCGAGCTCGTCGGGGCCGACGCCGAAGGTGGGCATATAGAAGGTGTCGCTCTCAAGGGTCTCGCCGTTGACGAGCTTGACGGCCGCGTCAAAGATCGCGCCGCCGGCGGTGTCGGCCGGGATGACGAAGATCTTGTCGGTGTAGCCCTCTTCCATGTAGGCGACTGCGGGAGGCTCGCCGGAGAGCGAGGTGTAGTAGACATGGCCTTCCTCGCCGCGTTTAATCTTGAGGCCGGCCTCCTCCAGCGCCTGGTAGCAGGAGCCGTCCATGTGCGCGGAGACGTTGGCGACCGCCCAGGGGGTGTAGACCTGCAGCGCGTTCTGCATGTTGGTGAGCGCCTTGTCGACGTCCCAGTCGGTCATGATCTCGACGACCTTGAGGTTGGTGTGGCCGGAGGCGGCGATCGTCTCCTGGAAGCCTTCGCGGCGGGCAATGCCGTTGGGGTCCGCGAGGGAGCCGACCGTCAGGAAGATCGTGTGCTCTTCGCCGTCGTCCACGGAGAGGAGGTATTCGGCGAGCTGCTTGGCGTCGCTGTAGGAATCGTACATCGCGGTGAAGAAGACGTTCTCGTGCTCCACCTTGCGGTCGTAGTTGATAACCGGAACGCCCGCCGCCTGCGCGTAGTCATAAGCGGTGAGGATGGCGTCCTGGTCGATGGCGCAGCAGACGATGACGTCGACGCCCTGATCGATCAGGGATTTGAACTGGGTGTGCTGGGTGGTGGTGTCGTCATCGGCGCACAGCTCGATGATCTCCACGTTGCCGGCGGCCTCCGCCGCGCTGTAAAGGCCCATCAGCTCCACCTTGCGGAAAACCGTAGTGGCCGTATCGGTGGAAACGCCGATCTTGATGGTCTTGCCCGCGTCCTCGCTGGGGGCGGGAGCGGCGTCGTCCGCCGCGCTGGGGGCGGCGCTTTCGGGAGCCGGGGTGTTCGCGGGCGCCTCGGGTGCGGAGCTGCCGCAGGCGGCGAGCGCGAGTGTCATTGCGAGCGCCAGAACCAGTGCTAATGCCTTTCTCATTTCTTGTCCTCCTAGACTTTTGTTATTTTCTGCACGGCAAGCCGTGCCGGGTACCAATCCTATTGGATCTGCAGGAAGCGCGCGCGCCGTTCCCTGATGACGCTCGCGTTGTTGCGCATCGTGGTGGCGGTGTCGATCGCGATGGCGCAGAGCATCATCACCGCGCGCGCGAAGACCTGGTAGTAGCTGGAGATGTCCAGCATCGTCATGGCGTTTTCAATCAGGTAGAGGAAAACGCAGCCGAGCGCGGACCCCACGATGGAGGATTTGCCGCCGCTCATCTTGGTGCCGCCCAGAACAACGGCGGTGATGACGGTGAACTCGTAGCCCATGCAGGAGTTGGGGGCGATCGAGCCGATGCGCCCGGCGTAGACGATGCCGCCCAGCGCGGCGCAGACCCCGCAGATGACGTAGGCGCCGATCCGGATGCGGGTGACGTTCAGGCCGGAAAAGACGGCCGAGTTCTTGCTTCCGCCGACCGCCAGCACATACCGGCCGAAGCGGCTGTAACGCAGAACGAGGATGCCGATGACGGTCATGATGACCATGAGGACCGTGGGGGTGGGAACCAGCTGGAACAGCTTGGAGTTCCCGATCACCCGCAGCGGGGCGTCCACGAACTTCTGGGAGTTGTCGAGCAGCAGGTAGGCCGCGCCCCGCAGGATGGACATCGTCGCCAGCGTGGCGATCATGTCGGGGAAGTTGAGCACGCTGGCCATGAAGCCGTTGAGCAGTCCGACCAGGCACCCGACGACCAGCACGATCAGGAAGATCGCCCACACGGGGAAGATGCCATAGGAGTTCAGCCGGTACATCAGCGCCATGGTAAACAGCGCGTTCATGCCCACCGAAATGTCGATGCCGCCGGTGGAGATGACGAAGGTCATGCCGATGGCCATGATTCCGAACAGACTGCACTGGCAGAGGATGTTCATAATGTTGGTCGCCTGTAAGAAGGCCGGCTGCGACACGGCCAGGATCAAAAAGAGCAGAATGTTGCCGATCAGAGCGGCCGCCCACTGCTCGCTCATAAATCTTTTCAGCGGGCTTTTATGCGTTTTCACCATGGTTACCCCCTACCGACGATTCGTCTTCCTGTTGTGAGGACGCGATCGACAGAATCCGGCGCACGTCGAAGTCCTCGCGCATCAGCTCGGAGACCATCCGGCCGCGCCGCATCACGATGATCCTGTGCGCCATGGAGACCAGTTCGTTCAGGTCGGAAGAGACCAGGATCACGGCCGTGCCCGTTTTGGCAAGCTCGACGATGTACTCGCCGATCTCCGCCCTCGAGCCCACGTCCACGCCCCGGGTGGGGTCGTCGAACATGCAGACCTTCGGGGAATGGCTCAGCCACCGGCCGACGATGATCTTCTGCTGGTTGCCGCCGCTGAGCTCGGTGATGTAGGCTTCGATGCCGGGGCAGGCGACGCGGAAGCGGTCGATGACCTTCTGCGCGTTCTCCTTTTCCCTGCGGAAGCCGAAGAACTTCACCCTGCGGTTGACAAAGTGGTCGATCTGGGCCGCGGTGATGTTCTCCTTCAGGTCGCGCCGCGGGAAGATGCCGCAATTTTTGCGGTCCTCCGGGATCATCACCATGCCCTTTTTGATCAGCTGCTGCGTGTTCCACCTTTTAAAGGTCTCGCCCATGAACTCGATCGTGCCCCCGCATTTGCGCAGGCCGAAGATGGATTCCATCAGCTCGGTGCGTCCCGCGCCGATGAGGCCCGCAACGCCGAGAATCTCGCCCTTATGTACCTCGAAATTGATGTCCGCGAAGCTCTCCGACTCGAGCCCGGTCACGCGCAGCGCGACCTCCGGGCCCGGCTTGCCGAGGCTGAAGGAGGAACCCTCCAGCGAATGGCCGACCATGTGCTCCTCGATCTCGTGCTTGGTGACCTCCGTCACCGGCGCGTCGCAGACCTTTTCGGAGTTGCGCAGCACGACGACCTTGTCGCAGACGGCGAACACCTCGTCCAGGAAATGCGTGATGAAGATCATGCCGATGCGCTGTTTCTTCAGCGTGCGCATCACCTCGAACAGCCGCTCGCGTTCCGGCGCCGTCAGGGATGCGGTGGGCTCGTCGAGAATCAGCACGCGGGGGTTGAGCCGGATCGCCTTGGCGATCTCGATCAGCTGCTGCTCGCCGGGGCCCAGGGTCCCGACGATCGCGTCCGGGTCGAGCTGGATGTTCATGATGCCCATGTACTTGAGGGCTTCCTCCCGGCACTTCTTCCAGTTGACCATCGACTTCTTCCCGGGGAAGTCCTCGATGCAGATGTTTTCGGCGACGGTGAGGTTCAAAAACAGGCTCAGTTCCTGATGCACCGCGGCGATCGGCAGCTTGCCCATCTTGATCTCCTTCATCTCCCTGCCGTCGAAGGTGATGGACCCCTCGGTGGGTTCAAGCAGACCGACAAGCATGTTTTTGAAGGTGGATTTGCCCGCGCCGTTTTCCCCCAGCAGGGCGGTGATTTCGCCTTCGCGGACAACAAAGTCGACCCCGGAGACGACCTTTTTGTTTGCGAACGCCTTTGTGAGATTTTTTGTTTCCAAAATCACAGTGCTCATAAGATACCTCACCTGTTTATTGTTATAAATGCTGCCGTGACCCCGCGGCAGCAACCGTTACCTCCCGGGCGTCCGCGGCGCTGCGGTGTGCGGCCGTCGTCGATCTTTTCGGCAAAAACTTAATTTTAATCTGGCAAATTATAATTCATAATATTTTTATCATTTTTGAAATAAATTGCGTTGCCACGTTGTCAAAGCGCCCGAATAATCGCATGTTTATCACGGAAATTTCACACGATTTGCAACATAATATTTGAAAAAAGCGCAAAAATGGAAATCTGAAGCAGATTTTCTTGAGAAAATATTTAACTTTTTTATTTCAAATTATGTAATCTTTTACTTGATTATTATACTTTTTATCAACAAAGTCAATACCAAAAATGAATATTTCCCCCGATTCGTTCCAGCTCAACAAAACCGTCCGCGTTTCTTTGTAGAAAGTGACACAGTTTTTTCTCCCGGAGGTGCGTATCCGCGTATCCGGCCTTCCCCGCGCGGGTAAAAAACGGCGCCCGCGGATGACGCGGGCGCCGTCCCGGACAAAAAGGACCCGGCGCCTGTCTGCACAGGCGCCGGGTCCTTTTTCTCCTGATTCCGTCTATGGCCCCGGACGGCTATTCCCCCTCCGTGCCCTTCCGGTAGTACTCCTCCATCACGTCCGCGGGCACCATGCTGCCGCCCGTCGCCCACGCGATGTGCGTGAACTGGCCCTGGAAGCCGGCGAGCTTCTCCCGGACCAGGTAGCCGCGCCCCTCCCCGGTCCCGAGGAGGTTGAGGACGCCCGGGACGCCGGCCAGCGCGCTCGGCTCGAGGCGGATGCCCTCGGTGTCCGCCATCCGCGCGAGCAGACGGTACATGTGCCGGTCGCTGACCGTCATCGCGCCGCTGATAAACGGGTGCATCAGCCGCCCGACCAGATGGGAGCACCTGCCGACCGCCAGCCCGTCGGCCGCGGTCCGGTTGTCGATGCCGATGTCCTGCACGCAGACCCCGTCGTAGCGTCCGGTGTAGAGCCCCAGCAGCATGCAGGGGGAATGGGTCGGCTCTGCGAAGAAGCAGTGAGCCGCGTCCCCGAAGAGGGTCTTGATGCCGAAGGCGACGCCGCCAGGCCCCCCGCCGACTCCGCAGGGCAGGTAGACGAAGAGCGGGTGCTCGCGGTCGACGGCGATCCGCATCTCCTCCAGCTGCTTTTTGAGCCGGAGGGCGGCCACCGCGTAGCCGAGGAAGAGGTCCTTCGAGTTTTCGTCGTCGATGAAGTGGCAGGAGGGGTCGGACTGCGCCTGCCTGCGCCCCTCGGTGACCGCGAGGCTGTAGTCGTTCTCATATTCGACGACGTGCACGCCGAGGCCGCGCAGCATATCCTTCTTCCACTGGCGCGCGTCCGCCGACATGTGGACGGTGACGTGGAAGCCGAGCTTCGCGCTCATGATGCCGATCGAAAGCCCGAGGTTCCCCGTCGAGCCCACCGCGATCTTATACCGCGAAAAGAACTCCCGGAAGCGCGGCTCCGCGAGGCGCGCATAATCGTCCGTCCAGGAGAGCAGCCCCTCTTCGACCGCGAGCTCCTCCGCGTGCTTGAGGACCTCGTAGATGCCGCCTCGCGCCTTGATGGAGCCGGAAATCGGAAGCTCGCTGTCGCATTTGAGCAGCAGCCTCCCGTCGATCGGGACGCCGCTCTGCTCCTCGAGGGCCTTCTTCATGCGGGGGATCTCCCGCAGCGGGGACTCCAGAATCCCGCCCGAAACGGCCGTCTCGGGGAAGGCCGCGGCGAGATAGGGGGCGAACCGGTCCAGCCGGTCGCTGGCGTCCTCGATGTCCCGGATGGTGAACGGACAGTTCCCCGCCGCTTGCGCGGCGGGGCGTTTTTGATCGTTGATCCAGAAGCATTCCCGTAAATCCCGGAGGGAGCGGAGGAGCGGGTATTTCGCGCTCCATTCGCTTTCCTCCATCGACAATATCGTGTTATCCATAATCGACTCCTAAAACGTACTAGAATAATCCCGGCAGGAAGCCGCTGAAGCAGTTGATGAGCAGGATGATCGCAAAGGCGACCACGCTGGCCAGCGTGGTGCTGACCGTCACGACCATCGTCTCGTTGATGGAGATGCCGTTGAGCTGAGAGGGGTGCCAGAAGGCGCCGTCGGTGGGCAGGGTGAGGCCGACGGTGCCGGCGCAGACCGCGAGGCCCACGAGCACGGGCGACAGCCCCTGCAGCGCGATCGCCGGACCGACGATGGAGACCGCCGTCATCATGGCGACCGTGGCGGAGCCGACCGCCGCGCGGATGATCATGGCGAGCAGGAAGCCGAGCAGCAGCACGGGCATGTTGAAGTGGGAGAACATGTTCGCCAGCGCGTCGCCGATGCCCGTCTGGGTGATGACCTTGGCAAAGCAGCCGCCGCAGCCGATGACCATGAGGATGCTGCCGACCTTGTTGGCGCTTGTGTCGATATACCGCATGATGCCCTTCTTGGCCGGGCCCGCGACCAGGTATTTGCGCAGGGTCACGGCGGCGAGCAGCATCGCCATGAAGAGGGCGACGTTTTTATCGCCGATGAACTGGAAGACGGTGTAGAGGATGCTCCCCTCCGCAACGAACATCGGCACGACGGCGCCGAGCACGATGAGGATGATCGGGAAAAGGATCAGCGCGAAGCCGATGCCCGCCGACGGCTTGGTTTCGTCGGCCTTGATCAGGTCGCTGTTGGCGTCGAGGAACTCCTGGGCCTCCTTGCGGCCTTTGGCGTTGATGCCGTTGGAGAACTGCCAGCCGCAGAGCAGGCTCGCGATGATCGAGACGATCAGGCCGTAGAAGATGAACCAGCCGAGATTCGCGCCGACCTCCGCCGCGACCGCGACCGGGCCGGGCGTCGGCGCGACGATGCAGTGGGTGAGCAGCAGGCCCACGAAGAGCGCGTTCACATAGCCGGTCATCTTCTTATTGGTGAGCTTCTGCAGCGAATTGAGCAGGGGCGAGAGCATGACGTAGGCCGACCCGAAATAGACGGGGATCGAGACCACGTAGCCCAGCAGGTTGATCGCGAGGTAGTCGTGCTTGGAGCCGACCTTGCGCAGGAGGAATTTCGCGATCTCCTCCAGCGCGCCGGACGAGCCGAGCATCTCGCCGAAGATGCATCCGAAGATGATGACGAGTCCGGTGCTGGTCATCGTGCTGCCGAAGCCGCCGCTGATGGCGCCGGTCAGGTCGGCGATCTTCATGCCGGAAAGCAGCCCCATCATGATCGTCGCAGAGACGAGTCCCACCGACGCGCTCCATTTGAAGCGGATCAGGACCACCAGCAGAAAAACCATGGAAATCAGGAAAACAATCAGAGTATTCATGCCGTTCTCTCCCTCCTAGATATCATTTCTGTGCGAATTGATCCGAATTGGCCACGGCGGCGACGTACATCTTGCTCCTGTCGAAGATCGAGTCGACCACCGCGTACTCCTTCATGGTGTGGTTCCACTGCCCGCGCACGCCGCAGGAGCAGATCGTCGGGACGCCCGCCATCGTCGTGGACGCGGCGTCGGACCCGCCGCCGAGCGGGCGGCCGTTGACCTCCGGGAGGCCGTATTCCTTCGCGATCCCCCTTACGTACTCGAAGAACCGCATGCCCTCGTCGGTCGTCTCAAAGACGTCCAGCTTGTTCAGGAAGGCGTATTTGGTGGAGGTGCCGTCGATGTAGGTCTTTTTGCAGATCTCGTCGAGCCGGGCGAGCAGCTTTTCCTTGCCGCTCAGGGTGGTGTAGCGCATGTCGAGCACCACCTCGCAGTGGGCGGGGACCGCGTTGGGCACCGTGCCGCCCGAGATCGTCCCGATGTTGCAGGTGCTGCCGATCGAAAGGTCGGTCATGTTGTGGAAGTCGATGATCTTGTAGGCCATCTCGGCGATCGCGCTCCTGCCGCCCTGGAAGTCGTTGCCCGAGTGGGTCTCCACGCCGTCCACCTCGACCGTGTAGCGCAGGCAGCCCTTGCGGCCGGTGCAGAGGTAGTTGTCGATCATGCCCGTCTCCATATTGAAGGCGCACAGGCAGCCCTTCGCCTCCGCCTCCATCACCTCGGCGCCCTGGGAGCCGGTGTGGTTGATCTCCTCGTCCCCCGAGAAGCAGAACTTGATCGGACGCTCGTCGTACCCGATCCTGTTGAGCGCCTTTACGGTGGTCAGCGCGATCAGGATGCCGCCCTTCATGTCGAGGACGCCGGGGCCGTAGGCCTTGCCGTCGACGATCTTGAAGGGGTTTTCCGGGTGCATGCCCGTCGGGAAGACGGTGTCCATGTGCCCGCAGAAGAGGATCGGCTTGCCCGGGCGGTCCTTGCCCAGGACGCCGACCAGCGTGTCGGCGTTGACGCCCACCGGCACGTACCGGCATTCGAATCCGGCCTTCTCCATCTCCGCCTTCAGGAAGTCGGAAAATATGCGGACCTTGTCCGGCGTCTTGCTCCAGCTTTCACGGTTGACGAATTCCCGGTAGAGCCCGAGGGTCTCCTCCCGGATCTCGTCGATGTACGCATATGCCGCGGAGAGGTCTTTTTTCACTGCAGGTTCCTCCATTCCATTTTTCCCGGTCATTTTCTGCGAAAATAACAAAAGGGCATTAAAAAGTACTTAACAACAACGCTGTTTGTTAAGTACAGTTTAACACCCGTTTTAAAAATGTCAACCTGTTCAATTGAAAATCGTCAAATAGATTTGTTCACAGCCAAAAAATTGTACAATCTGACCATATCGGTCGGTTTCCGCCGCCCGCCGCCGTCAAAAGCTGGGCGGCGTGATCGCGAACAGGACGTCGCACTCCTCGTCCCCGTCGTTCTTCCAGCGGTGGAGGCTCTCGGGCGGGATCAGGACGCTGTCGCCCTCCTCCAGCTCGTAGGGGACGTCGTTGACGTAGACGGTGATCCGCCCCTTGACCACATAGGCGACCTCCTCGCCGTGGTGCATCGTCTCGACGTTGTGGGAATCGTTCTTTCCCGGTACGTGCATCATGCAGAACTCGATGTCCCCGCTGACGTTGGCGGTCAGCAGCTCATAGACGATGTCCTCCGTCTCCGGCCTGCCGAGCGTGATCCGCGCGTCCCGGCGGACTACCAGGTCCCGGTCCTCCTCCTCGCTGAGGAAAAACTTGTACATCGGAACGTCCAGCGCCATGGAAATGAGCTTGAGCGTGTTGATCGACGGGTTCACCAGATTCCGTTCAATCTGGCTTAACATCGAGGCGGTCATGCCCGTCATTTCCGCCAGCTGCCGCAGGCTGATATTCCTTGCGCTTCTACAGTTTTGCAGTACACTGCCGATATCCAGATCTTCCACGTTACTCTCCCATAACCCGCCGGCTCCGCCCGTCCCGGCTTCGCGCCCGGCCGGGGGTTCCCCGCAGCTGTTGTCGTAAATTGTCTTTATTATAGGAGATCGGCCGTTAATTGTCAATGCACCGCCGCGCGCGGGTCCGGCCCGGCGGAGATCCGGTTCCCGCGGGAAACTATGGCACCGGATTGTGCGTACTTGCCGGTCCGGCGGAAGGAGGCTACAATAAGATCAACAGCCGCGTTCCGCCACAGCGCCCCGGCGCCGTCCGGGGCGGCCGATTTTCACGCGGCCCGGGAGGCACTATGGACCGTATCGAACTGATCCGCCGTCTCAACGGCGTCCTGCTTGACGAAATGCCCGCATACCGCGGCCAGGCCGCCGGGTTCCCGGACGACCTGCCCGGCCAGCGCCGCCTGCTGCGCAGCCTGATGAATCTCCGCCCGCCCATGCCGCTGGAGCGGGAGTTCCTCGCCATGCAGGACGCGCTGCTCTGCGCCGAGCGCGCGGAGAGGGGCGTGGTGGACGCCGGCCTCCTCCCCGTCACCGCGGGCGACCCAAGGCTCGCGCTCTGGCAGGGGGACATCACCCGCCTGCGGGCCGACGCCATTGTGGACGCGGGCAACGACGCCCTGCTGGGGTGCTTCTGCCCCTGCCACGGCTGCATCGACAACGCCATCCATTCGGCGGCGGGCCTCCAGCTGCGGGACGAGTGCAGCCGAATCATGCGGGCGCAGGGCCATCCCGAGCCCGCCGGCCGTGCCAAGCTGACGGGGGCGTACAATCTTCCGGCGAAATACGTCCTGCACACGGTGGGGCCGGTCGTCCGGGGCCGCGTGACGGAACGGGACCGCCGGGAGCTGTCCTCCTGCTACCGCGCCTGCCTCGAGCTGGCGGCGGAGCACGGCCTGCAAACGGTGGCGTTCTGCTGCGTCTCCACCGGCGAATACCATTTCCCGAACGAGGAGGCCGCTGAAATCGCCGTCAAAACGGTCGCCGGTTTCCTGCGGGAACCGACATCCGTCAGAAAGGTGATCTTCAATGTTTTCAAGGATCTCGACGCACACATCTACCGGCGGCTGCTCGGAGCGGATCAGCCGTCTGAAGCGGGCGCTTGACCGGGCCGAGGCGGTCGTCGTCGGCGCGGGCGCGGGCCTGTCCGCCTCGGCGGGGCTCACCTATTCCGGGCCGCGCTTTGAAGCGCACTTCGGGGATTTCATCGAAAGGTACCATTTCCGGGACATGTATTCCGCGGGGTTTTATCCCTACGACACCCCGGAAGCGTATTGGGCCTACTGGAGCCGCCACATCTATTGGAACCGCTACGACCAGCCGGTCGGCGAACCCTACCGGCTCCTGCTGGAACTGCTGGGGGACAAGACGTATTTCGTCATCACGACGAATGTGGACCACTGTTTTCAAAACGCGGGGTTCGACAAGGCGCGCCTCTTCTACACGCAGGGCGACTACGGCCTGTGGCAATGCTCCAAGCCCTGCCGTCAGAGGACCTATGACAACGAGGCGGCCGTGCGCCGGATGCTTGCGGAGCAGAAGGACCTGCGGATCCCGACGGAATTGATTCCCCGCTGTCCCATCTGCGGACGTCCCATGACGATGAATCTGCGCTGCGACGCCGCGTTCGTGCAGGACGAGGGCTGGTACGCCGCCCAATCCCGGTACGATGCCTTTCTGCGCCGTTACGGGGGCGGGCGGGTGCTCTTTTTGGAGCTGGGCGTGGGCGGGAATACGCCGGCCATCATCAAATACCCGTTCTGGAAGTTTACGCACGAAAACCCGCGGGCCGTCTACGCCTGCGTCAACCTCACGGAGGCGTTCGCCCCGCGGGAAATCGCCGGGCGGTCGATCTGCATCGAGCAGGATATCGGCGGGGTTTTGCGGGAGATGGCGCGCCTCTAAAGGGCGCGCCGCGGATCCCCGAAGTCCCTCGGCGCTACGGCTTCCGGCGGCCGGGATTTTCCGGGGATCAGCCCTTGCGCACCCGCTCCTCCTGCTCTTTGAGTTTCCCGATGCTCCACAGCGCGGAAAAGCCCTCCACCGCAAGCGCCGCCGACAAAACGGGCTGCGCGACGAAGACGGAAGCCGCGCACGGCGCAAGGCCAGTGAAATGTTCCGGTGAGAGGCGGTATGCCCTGTTAATTTATTACCATTACTGGAACAATCCGAAAAGATGCGCCCGTCAATATGCGATCTGCGGCGTATCACGAAAAAATACCGGCGGCGCGCGACTTCGCCTGCAAAGAAAACTCCGGACAAAACACCTCCGCCAAAAAAACGGACTGGGCAAACGCCCAGTCCGTTTTTTTGTATTTACTTCAGCTGTTACAATCCGGCTTGAGATCCATTCCGAGGCAGTTTCTCCCGAAGAAGCGCTCCCGGAACCTGCCGCTTGGGGACTTGCCGGCGAACGGATTAAAACCGCATTCTTGGGTGAACTGCACGCCGGTCAGGATGCAAGCCAGTACCCGGTCCTACGTTACAAACCGGAAACCATCCCACCGGCTTCTGCATCGCGCGGGGTCGAGGGTGTGATCCGGTATTTTTTGATTTGCAGGCCAATTTTTGGACGCGGTTTTACTTCTTATCATCCGCAGGCCTGGTCCAAGGCCCGGGCGGCAGGACACGCACGCCCCTGCCGGCAACCGCTGCACGTTGGGAGGTGAATGCAATGGACATGGAATTTCTGAAAATGTTCAGTGTGGACGGCGTTTGGGCACTGCTCAGCGTCGCGCTGATCTTTTATATCCTCAAGAGCCAGGAAAAACGGGATGAGCGCCAGGACCAACGCGAGCAAAACTATCAGCAGATGATCCTCAGCCTCACGGAAACCGCGAAGGATATCACGGACGTCAAGCAGCTGCTTCAGGACCATCTCTGCGCCGTCGATGAAAAAAGTCCCGAATGATCCGCCAGCGGAATCCATCAATAGCTTGTTCAGGGTCCGGAGCCGCGTTTCATCACAGCCTGTCGGGAAACGGACGGCTCCTCACGGCCCTCGGCAAATAAAAGAAAAGGAGAATGCACTATGTGTAACTCGCACGAACACCGTCAGACGGCCGGGTTCATCCCCTCCGCGCAGGGGCTGATCCTCGGCGAGATTCCCGGCGCGCAAATCCTGCTCGAGCCCTCTGCGAAAAGCGGGCGCGCCGCGCTCAGCCCCCTGGCCGGCCCGGCTCCCGCCGCTCGCCCGGCCTCCACGGCGATCCCGCGCGCCGCCGCGGCCCCGCCCGACGCGCGCACGCAGGTGAACTACTGCCTGCGCAACGCCGGCAGCGGCCTCTACCTCACGGCGGACGGCGCTGAAACGGGCTCCAACTGCACCCAGCGCGCCTTCGCGGGAACGCCGAACCAGGTCTGGTACCTCACGCAGGAGAGCGGCGGCTGGCAGCTTGCCCCGCGCCACTCCCCCGGCAGACGGCTCGCCGTCCTCTCCGGCAGCGCCGCCGAGGGCGCCAACGTCGGCCTCGCCCTCGGGAAGGATCCGCCCGAGACCGCCCAGCTTTGGGCCCTCTCCAAAAATGCACGCGGCTGCTACGTCCTTTATTCCCGGGCGAGCGGCGGCGCCCGCGCGCTCTGCGTCGATCCCGCCAACGCCTCGGCGGAGGGAGCGAACGTGGCGCAGTACGCCTACACCGACAACGCCGCCCTCAACGACGAGTGGGTTCTCGAGCCCTTCATCGCCCCCTACATGGAATATGACCAGGGGTATTTCATGTATCATTCCGGTTATTCCGGCCTGGCGATCCAGGAACGGCTCAACAGCATCGCGAACGAGGCCTTTTCCATCCTCTACGGGGAGTACGGCCTGCGGCCGGCCCCGTCGGTCAGCGAAATGATCCCCTCCCTTGCGGACGACTGCGCGGGCATGCTTTACCTCTGCGAGCACGGCGGTCCCTGCACCAACACCTACAGCGGCGAGGAGGACGCGCTGCACCACAACAACTGGCCCAAGCAGCTCTACTGGTACCAGGCCCGCGGCCGTTACGACAACGGCTTCCACCTTCTTTGGGACGGCCACCGCAAGTGCACCAACGCCTCCGGCAGGCACTCCAATTTCGGTCTGGGCGAGCAGTTTTACTACGCGAGCGTGCCGCTGAAACCGTATATTGCCATGAATCTCCCGCTCAACGTCACCTTTGAGCAGCTCGTCGCCCTGACGCTGCGCGGCATTTCCGACATCTTCGGGGCGCAGAGCACCGCCCACGATTCCAGCTGCATCGCCGACCCGAACAGCAACACCCAGACGATCTACAACGCCGTCAAAAACGGCGCGCAGAGGAGCTTCTGGTGCAGCGCCTGCCACGCCCGGATGCTCGCCAACATCGACAAGTTTTCAAACAGCCCCGCGTGAGGCCGTGGGAAGGAAAAACGTCCACTTGACATGACATGAAAAGGAGTGTCCCCTATGAAACGAATCAAGGAAGAAAACGGCTGGGTCCTCTATGACCGGACCGAGGAGCTGCGGCGGCGGCTTTCCGCACGCGCGGCCCGTTCCGCCGCCGAGGAGATCGTCAAGCCCGACCCGCCCGGCGACACCATCACCCCCTCATGGAGCGACCCCAAGGACTACAACGACGCGCCCTTCTCGGTCGAGATCGGCAACGAGGACGTCATCCTCAACAGCGGCGCTGTCCAGCTCACCTACGACGACCTCGTGCTGCCGGGCAGGGGCGGCTTCGACCTGCGCCTCTCCCGCCAGTACGACTCCTCCAAGTCGAACACCGAGGACGTCAACCTCTATTACGACGACGAGGAGGGCGACCGCTGGAACACCGTCGTCTACCGCGCCAAGTGGCAGGACCGCAATCCCACCATGTACGTGCGCAAGGAGGACAGCTTCCTCTTCTGGACCTCCAAATCGGCGCTGAACAGCGAGGTGAAGCAGAGGTACAGCGACGTGGAGGTCAAAAACCACGACGGAACCTTCGACAACGACCAGGAGTACTACGACGGCTACATCTGGCCCGATCCGTGGAAAACCAACGTCTTCCTGCGCACTTCCAAGCGTCCGAACGACCATTTTCACAAGCTCTACGGCCTCGGCTACGGCTGGCGGTTCATGCTGCCCTCCATCGAGAAGGTGCTCACCCAGGACTACCGGACCCGCTACAAGACCTTCGTGCACCTTGAAAACGGCCTCTCCCTGCCCATCAACGAGGACGACAACGGCTTTGAGGACTACCCGCTCAAGGACTATGCGGTCTCCAAGTCGAACAACGCCTACACCGTCTCCTATAAGGACGGCCGCAAGGCGTATTTCGATACGAACAACCGCCTTGTCCGCATGACCGACCGGTTCGGCAACGAGATCTCCTTTGCGTACGACGCCGCCGGCCGCATGAACCAGATCACCGACACCTTCGGCCGCGTCATCCTCCTCGAGCTCTCGGGGACCGCCCTCACGGTCAAGCGGCAGGACACCGGCGAAGTCCTCATGACCTACACGGTGGAAAACAGCGAGTTGAAGGCAGCCACCGACAGAGCGGGCCGCACCACCTCCTATACCTACGACCGCCGGAGCCACTACACCCGCATGAGCCGGGAGGAGACGGGCGATCTGCCGGTGGATATCACCTCAGTGCTGCTGACCGCCATCGACCATCCCACCGGCGCGCGCACCGAGTATACCTACACCTCCCGCGTCGACCGCTACGAGTCGCCCTTTGAGGGCGAGCACCAGATCCCACTGCTCGCCTCCCGCCGCGACCTGCCCGGCGCGTCCGATACGGCGGTCGACGAACGCACCTTCAGCTACACCGCGGAGGAGGCGCGCAACAAGCAGAAGGACGACGACGGCGAGCTCCTCTACGGCGTCCAGGACTGGGGCAGTTATTACACGGCCACCGCGACCATCCACACCCACAAGAACGCCTCGGGCGGCTTCGACGTGTGGGAGACCACCGAGTTCCGGGACGACGGCTTCAAGCGTTCGGAACGGCTGTTCCACCGCGTGAACGGCGCGGAAAAGGAGGTGGAGCGGCACGAGTACGGCTACCAGGACCGTCTGCTCAAGACCCAGCTCGACTCCTATCTCAACTACGATTATGCCGGGCTTGAGGACAAGCTCAACATCTGGCAGCGGATCACCGAATACACCTATTCGGCCGACAAGCGGGGCGACGTCCTCAAGAAGATCGAGCGCTATCCGGCTCGTCCCGGCTGCGACCAGGAGCAGGCCTTCGTCTACGACGGCAATTTCAGCATTCCGGTGGAGCAGTCCACGCTGATCGCCGCGGGCCGGTATGTCATCCAGCGCGACACCCTGCGCAGTGAAGCGGACGGCAAGGGCAAGGTGCCCGAATGGCGGAAGGTCTATGAAAAGCGGGACGGCGCGGAGGCCCTTCGGGAGAAGACCCACTACGCCTATGACGCGAACTTCCGCGTGACCTCCGAGAAGCGCTACCACGGGGACGATCTGGAAACGGCGGCGGATTTCGTCGAGACGGCCTACACCTACGGGAGCTACACCGACCAGCCGGTCTCCCAACAGCTCTCCGGCGTCAGGGATATCGACGGCGTCCTCGTCCCTTCGCCGAACGGCGCGGGCGTCCTGCGCACCGAAACCGCCTACGACTGGTTCGGCCGCGCCGTCAGCACGACCGACCCCAACGGCAACACCACCGCGACCGAATACGACGGCGTCGGACGCGTCACCAAGGTGACCCATCCGGACGCAGCCTTCCGCACGACCGTCTACAACGACACCGCCAACACGATCGTCACGACCGACGAAAACGGCTTCTCCCGGCGGCAGGAGTACACCCCGCTGGGCAAAATCGCAAAGGACTACGCCCTCTCCCCCGAGACATTGCTCGTCGAGTACCGTTACGACAGCCTCCAGCGGCTTTCCCGGCAGATCAACTATGACGCCGCGGGCGCGCCGCGCGCCACGATCTCCTATACCTACGACCTGTTCGACCAGGTCCTGACCAAGCAGGCCGTGGGCGAGGGGGTCGACATGCTCGAGACCCACACCTACAACCCCGCCTACCCGGGCGCGACACGGCTCGAACAGGTGGTCACCGCGGGCGAGGAGGGCGCGCCGCAGATCACCAGGTTCACCCAGACCGACCCGATGGGCAAGGCGGCCGTCGAGCAGGTGGGCGACCTCGTCACCCAGCACACCTACGACCGCGCCGGCAACCGCGTCAAGACGGTCGATCCCCGCGGCTACAGCACGATGTGGGAATACGACTACGCCGGGCGGCAGACCCGCGAGATCAACGCGGTGGGCCGCAGCGTCTACACCACCTACGACGCGCTCGGGCGCAAGGTGAAATCCCGCGACCGCGCCGGCCACGACACCCTCTTCACCTATGACGCGGCGGGCCGCCTCATCCAGCAGGAGGCCCCCTTCTACAGGTCCTTCCACACCTTCACCCGCTACTACTATGACGCGGCGGGCAACCTCACCCGGCAGGACCAGCTCTGCTGCGAGGAGGACTACGAGATGGGCTATAACGACGAGTGGCGCGCCACCCGTTACACCTACGACAGCCGAAACCGTGTGATCGACACCATCCAGTACGACGACCGGGCCGACCGGGAGATCCGCACCCGCTTCGTCTACGACGGGTTGGGCAACAAGATCACCCAGTACACCGGCATGCTCGGGGACAGCATCGACGGCGCGGCCGTCACCTCCTACACCTACGACCGCTTCGGCAAGCTGCTGACGACGACCGACCCGATGAATCAGGTCGAGACGAACGCCTATGACGCCACCGGCCTGCTCGTATCGAAAACCGACCGCAACGGAAACGTCACCGCCTATACCTACGACGGCGCGGGGCGCATCGTGCGCGAGACGGTCACGGCGGACGGCGCGGCGTCGAGCGTAACCCACGCCTACACCCGCACCGGGCAGAAGAAGCAGGACGCCAACGGCACGCTGACCGTCTCCTTCGAGTGCGACGCGATGGGCCGGATGGTGAAGCAGACCGAGTCGGACGGCACGGTGAAGGCCTACGTCTACGACGAGAACGGCAACCGCGTGAAGTTCTTCCTGCTGCGCGGCGGCGTCCAGGAGATGAGCCTCACCTATCTCTATGACCGGCTGGGCCGCCTCGTGGAGATGGGCAGCAACAACACGACAGTCGTCAAATACTCCTACGACGCCAACGGCAACCGCACGATGATGATGTATCCGCAGAGCGGCATCTACGTGGGCTACACCTACAACTACGCCAACCTCGTGACGATGGTCGACAACTACGTGGGAAACACCAGCCCGTCCTACCGTACCTACAGCTACTACATGGACGGCAGCGTGAACCGGGTCGACGACGACAGCACCCTCTACGTCTACAGCTACGACTCCATGAGCCGGCTGTACATGGAGGAGGACTACCGCGACGACACCGGCTACGAGCTCGACTTCGCCTACGACCGCTTCGGCAACCGCGAATCGCTCTTCGCCTACAACGCGGATTACGACGACTGGTACGAGATCGCCTACACCTACGATCTCAACAACCGCCTGATCCGCGAGGACCGCGAGGACTTCATCGACTCCCCGGGCCACACGGCGGGCGTTACGGCCACAACCTACGCCTACGACGGAAACGGCAGCCAGCTCACAAAAACGACGGTTGACGGCGCCGAAACGCGGACGTATAATGGATTTGGGCAACTGGAAGGAATTACCGGTCCATCCGGTTCCGCCAGCTTCGCCTACCGTCCGGACGGCCTGCGGTACCGCAAAACGACCGGAAGCGGGAGCGCCGCGGCGACGCACATCCACCTGTGGGATGGGCAGAACATCGTGGCCGAGGTCGGCGCGACGGGCGCCCTGAACACGCGGTACATCCGCGGGACCGGGCTGATCGCGCGGGAGATGGACGGCGCGATGCAGTACTATCTCTTCGACGCGCACGGCGACGTGCTGCACCGGCTGGACGCGAGCGGGAACGTACTCAAGACCTACCGGTACGACGCCTTCGGCAACGAAATCGATCCCGAGCCGCTGGACACGAACCCCTTCCGCTACTGCGGAGAGTACTTCGACCGCGAGATCGGCACCTACTACCTGCGCGCGCGGAACTACGACCCGCGGATCGGAAGGTTCGCCACCGAGGACGCCCTGCGCAGCGCGACCGTTTCGCTCCCGGGGGACAGGAAGGCGGTCGATCCGCTCAGCCTCAATCTGTATACCTACTGCCACAACAATCCGGTGCGGTATACCGACCCGACAGGCTTATCTTCACAAAAGGCAACTTTGAAAGGCTGGCTGGCAAATAATACGTACAAGCTGGGAGTCAAGGGAGCTGTTTATCGTCTGGGTTACGAGCCACTGAAAAGGCTTCGGTCTCGCATGGAGAAACTTTCCGGTACATACTCTGAAGGAGTTGAAGGGAACGCAACCGTCCTTGGGATTATAAACTTTTCGGGTGGGGTTACATCTGTAAAGGATCTGCACGGAAACTCTGCAATACAGGTAACTTACAGTGTGTCAGCTGGTGCTGGTACTGGCGTTCCTGATCTGACGAAGTCCCTAGATGGGCTCGATGAAGGTGCGACTTTTAAAGGCTGGCTGTCCGGTTCTGTAGTTGCAACGCAAACAATTACCAACGCCCCTGACATAACCTACTTGGAAAAATCGACGATCGAAGCGGGCGGCACTGGCGGAGCAGACTTTATCGTGGGGGCCGACTATCTTCGTATTCAAGATGAAAACAAAAACACTTACCACGGAGGAACTATTAAATCAGGAATAGGAAAGGGCTTCGAACTTCATGTAGGACCTACCATCACATCTACATTTTTACATCAAAACATTTTTGACCAACTGGAAGGGTTATATAGAAAAATGTTGGAGTGGTAACTCATGAAAAAACTTCGGTATATCTGTCTCATCCTGATAAGCTGCGTGCTTCTCGGCGGACTGCCCGTTAGGGCAGCCGCCGAGAATACAGGCTTTGATTTGGTCTCTTTCCCTCCGGAAGACGATCTCAGTATAAAAGAGCAACTAGAAAAACCCCTCTCATTGGCGGACACTCCTGGAGCGGGATATATTTATGCTTTTGCAGTGCATGAAAATGGCTGGATCGCATGCTATGTTGCCAAAAAGCAAATAGATGTCTATAACGATAACGGAGAATTCCAATACGGTTATAAGGTAGAGCGGGGTCCTTATAGAGTTGCTTGGTATGGCGACGATATCTTGGTGAACAGCGGAGGGAACTATGTTCGCATTGTTGATTCTCAGGGAAACGTAAAAGATGTTATGAAAATCAGAGAGGGGCACCTTGACCCATATTGGCGTGTTATTAATAGCCTTGAGAAAGAGGTCAACGGAGTTACCTATCGGATGCAACACTCGGTAAAACCTCTGGAGTGGATAAATGCCCTCGTGTGTATTGACCATATCGTTCGGGTTGAACCGGATGGAACGGAAACGATTCTGATCGATATGCGTGACCGTATGCCGCTAATCGTGCGATATGCCTGGTTTTTATTCCCTCTTTACATGGTTTTGGTTGTTTTCTTCTGCGTCAAACAACAAATCGCGCGCAAAAGGCAACGGCCCCAGAAGACGGATTCCGAGGTGTAATTACTTATAAAAACTAAGGCCAACCGGAAGCGGGAGCGCCGCGGCGACGCACATCCACCTGTGGGACGGGCAGAACATCGTGGCCGAGGTCGGCGCGGCGGGCGCCCTGAACACGCGGTACATCCGCGGGACCGGGCTGATCGCGCGGGAGATGGACGGCACGCTGCAGTACTACCTCTTCGACGCGCACGGCGACGTGCTGCACCGGCTGGACGCGAGCGGCAATATGCTCAAGACCTACCGCTACGACGCCTTCGGCAACGAGATCGACCCGGAGCCGCTGGATATGAACCCCTTCCGCTACTGCGGGGAGTACTTCGACCGCGAGATCGGCACCTACTACCTGCGCGCGCGGAACTACGACCCGCGGATCGGAAGGTTCACCACCGAGGACCCGGCCAGAAAAGACCTGAACTACTATGTTTACGGTAGAAATAACCCTATACAATTTACAGATCCAACTGGCATGGCCTCTAGGATCCCGTTAAATAATTATTATGATTCTCAAGAATACCGGGATTTTGTAAAAGGAAACAAAAAAGACCCATGGGATATTGCATACCATCAAGGGCGTACGGCAGTAACATTTCCGATTAAGGAAAATACTAACGGGAGAACATATCCAGGGCATGGGAACTCGAAAGATTTTATTGCCGATAAAGGAACAACCATTCATGCAGCTACCGGTGGAATCGTCGATCGTGTTGACTGGGGATATGCAGATGACTATACCGTAAGAGGATTTAAAAATGATAAGGGGCAAATTTCATATTATGAAGTTGATGCCAGCGGAAACATTAAGCGAGACAATAACGGGGCTCCGATCATTGGAAATCCTTACGGAAATTCCATTCGGATCCGAATGGCAGACGATTCCATTGCGATTTATGCGCACATGTCTTACTCCGAATCTGCACCTGTCGAGGTAGGGAACTATGTCTTCATTGACGCTCCGATCGGCCAAGTTGGAAATACCGGAAACTCATTTGGGAGCCATCTGCATTTCGAAATTAGAAACGGGGCGGATATCAACACCTTCTTCCCAGAACAAGGGGGATAACATGAAGCTTTTTCTCGTCGTTTTTTCCCTTTTATTACTCACCTGCGGCTGTAGTTCCGAAAGGGCGCCCGTGTATAATATCCCCTTAAACAGCTCGTCCAGCGCGCCTGAGTCAGGCGCGCTGGACGAGTTTGTGCCACCTCCAAATCAGGAGGGCTCGTTTCCATATGATTTCTATCCCCCGCCGAAGGAATTCATTGATGCCATATCGTCTATAGACGGCGCCGCTTTGGAGCGGCAAGCTTTCCATAGTGATCTGCTCCAGGCAGGAGACTGCCTCATCTATTTTGAAAAAGATCAACACCCGAAAGAAATTTTCTATTATTTATTGGATGGATCGGGACACGGAACTTTGCTGACGACAACAGAAAATCTGTGGGAAGTACAGCTTTACGATGAAAAAAGTCTCCTTCTAAAAGTCAAAGCAAAAGACGGTTATATCGATTACTTCTGTGTCAACATAGTCTCCGGAAAGCTTACACAGCTGCCTTCCCATGATATGTACTCCCTCTATCGGTATGGAAGAGAAATATATGGAGTAAAAGCTGCATTTGGCCCTCCATCTCCCTGTCCCCCGTATGACATCTACCTCATACGCCCGGATAAGGCGCCGCAGGAATTGGTGAATAAAGTCACAAATTTTTGCTTTTCCAATCATATGCTCTACTATATACAGGAACAAGAACTGCCTGACGCCCAACACAGCCAGTCGCTTTTTGCAATGGATCTAAAGAGCCAGGAAAGCCGCTGTCTTTACGAACTGGAGGACCACATCTCCTACCTGTCAATCCGCGACTCCGATCTGGCTTATATAACCTCGGACAACCGTACTCTCAAACTTATTGATTTAGCAAGCGGAACGGTCCAAAAAGTCCTTCCGCTCAATGATATCTATTTTGAATCTCCGCACAATCCCCTGTCCAGTTATGAGGCAGGTGTGGTTGTTTTCGACGATGCGAGCGATCTTGCTTTCCCCGGAAGTTTTTTGGGATATATCGACTATGCAACCGGCAGTTTTCGCAGGATCTCTGATGTCACGGTCGCGAATTTCTGTGTCATTGGCAAATCGATTTATTATTTAAGATTTGACTACGATGACCCCGAAAGGCAGCTCCATCTTTTCCGGGAAAATTTGTCCGGCAAGCAAGAAGCTATCCTACTTGAATAAGCATATGGCAGAATCAATCGCAATTCCTATCCTATCCCTAAGTTGCCGGATGTAACAGGCGCTACTGGCGCTATAGCTCGGGGAGTCCTGCGCAACAATTAAACAAGCAAAAACGTGCGCTGCACAATTTGCAGCGCACGTTTTTAAATTGCAGCCAATGTCACGCGCTCCTATGGGGCGCTAATTTTTTTGCCTGAAATTGACTGTTGGGTTTTTCTATTTTTACCCTTCTTAGTAAATAGGTGGAACTTTCAGGAAGGGAACCCCCCAAACGTATCAGGGAAGTAAAAAAACATGCCATAAAATCGCGGCGGCCCTTCTTCCCTTCCTCATTCGAAAAAAATCGACATCGGGGGTTAAGTTTCAGCATGTAGCTTCCTTGGTATCACCCAGGGGGGAAGCTCTATGTCTGATCTTCTGGTGAAAAAAGTGCGGGAGGCCCAGCGTACGGATCGTGCGGGTCAAGATGCGATGCTCTGCCTGCTTTCGCAGTTCCGCCCTCTCATGAAAACCTACATACGGCGGCTGCATCTTGTTTCGGCCGAGGATGCGGAGGCCAGCCTGACGCTGCATTTCATCCAAATCATCCGTTCTGTCGATCTAAACAGGGATACCCTGCATCAGGATAACCGTCTCGCGGGCTACATCATAAAAAGCATGCACAACGCCTATATCCAGCTGTCGAAGGCCGCCGACAAAAGCCGCTTCTGTATCCCGATCTCCAATTACACCGGTGCGGACGATGAGAACGGCGGCCCCCCGGGCTGGCTGGAATCTAAAATGTCCTATGAACCCGCGTTCGATGCAAACATTGTTTTGGAGGACCTCCTGGGGGTGCTGACGAAACGTGAGGCGGACATCATCCGCTGCCACTTTATATGTGGGTATGGAACGCGAAGGATCGCCCGGATATTAAGCGTCTCAGAGTCCGCGGTTTCAAAATCGAAGAGGCGGGCGCTGGAAAAGCTGAAGGCCTATATAACCGAACAGGACAAAGCGCTGAAAAACACTTGATCGCCGTGTCTTTATCGTGCCGGCCTTCCACGGCGCGGGCGCGGCGAATGGTCGGGAACTCCCGGCAGGGGAGTTCGGCCGCGCCGATTGCGGCGGCAGGGGTCCCGCATTCGGAACAAAGAAGGAGGGGGTGCCGGCTGCGCTCCCCCTTCTTTGTTATTTTCCCGAACAGCATCAATTGGGACAACTATTTGTTGGGAATCCGTCCTTATTTCACCCTTTTAAATGGTAAAATATAATCGGAGCCGGAGGGGAGGGAGCTAATATGCACAGGAAAAGGGTACCGACTCCGTTCAGCAAGGAAGCTGGACTGCGCGTTTCTAAGGTGCGGCGCGAAAGAGGTCTTTCGCGCGAAGATCTCGCAAACTTGTCCGGCATCTCCACGCAGACGCTGAAGCGTCTGGAAAAAGGAGAGCACGTCATGCTCTATTGTTACGAAGAAATCGCATGCGCCTTGGACGTTCCCGCCTCCTATTTTTTCGGCTGCACGCTGAATCCCGAGGAGGCGGATCAGTTCAGCCCCAGGGCGTATCAGTTCAGCCGGGCCGACATCTTTCGCTTCCTGGAGGAGCATCGGCTTGAGAACGATGGAAAATAAATGGCGGAAGCGCTGCCCGCGTCAATGCGGCACACTGTGAAAACCTGCAACTGATGTACGCGCGGAGGAGGCGGTTACCGTGTATATCATGCTGCCGATTATAGTCGCCGTCCGCATCGGGAACGATGAGGACCGGAAATATCTGGAGGAACTATATAATGAAACCTATCGGGCACTCGTTTCCTATGCCGATTCCATCCTGCAGTGCCGGGAGGATTCCCTCGATCAGGTGCAAGCGCTGTTTCTGGATATGACCGGGCACATAAAGGCCCTCCGGGAGCTGCATTCGCCGTACTGTTATTTAAAGAAATGCCTCACCCATCGGATTTTCAACCTGATCAACGAGCGCGCGGCCAAGCCCTGCTGGAGCATGGACGAATTTGAAGAGAAATATGGAGCTCTGCCCGACGTGTCCGCAGCCGTCGAAGGGGCGGTCATCCGGAACGAGGCCTATCTGCTTCTCCGCGCCTACGTCCAAAACCTGAAACCGCTTTACCGCAGTTTCATCATCCTGCACTATTATTACGGGTTGAAAATCAAGGACGTCAGCAGGCTGCTTGACGTCACGCCGGAATATGCAAGCGTCATCCACAAGCGGGCAAAAGAGGAATTGAAGCGGCTTATTTCCAAGGGAGAAGTGACGTGATGGACATTGAAAGATTCGAACGGGAGTATGAAGAACAATATCTGGAGCACCTGCTGAAATGTGCCGGACTGATCGCGGCGGAACTTGAATGGGAGGCCGACCATGCCCGCGCAGCCGCGGAGCCGGCCCCGGACGAAGAGATAAAAAACCGTATCTGGCGGGAGATCGAACGAAAGCTGGAGAAAGAGCGGCGCGAAGAAGCCCGCGGGAAAGCCGTCCGGCGTGGGATCAAGGGCGCGATGCTTGCGGCGGCCGCCCTCAGCATCCTGCTGGTCGGGCTGTTCGTTACGGTGTCCGCCTTCCGCGTTCCCGTGTCCAACTACTTTTTTGAAAAATATGATAAATACTCAAAATTCATCGTGGACGCCGGCGGGTATACCATTGGAGAAAAACCGGAGAGCTGGGAGAGCGGGTATTTCCCCAAAAGAATCCCGGAGCGGTTTACATTTCTCAGAACCAAAACGGTCGCGGACCGGTCGACCATACAATACATAGATCCCGACCGTGGGATTCTGTTTTTTACAGTCTATCCGATCGCCGACGGTTATTCCGCCGATACGGAGGACCGCATCGAGATCCCCGCCGATCTGGACGGAACGCCGGCAACGGTTTTTGCGCGAAAGGACGGGAGCAAAGTCGGCATCGTCTGGCATAACGGCCTGTACGGGTTTCACATCGACGGGCCTGTCACAAAGGACGAAATCATCCAGATCGCGAAAAGCGTCAGGACGTCGTGAAGCTCTGCAAGGCGCCATTCCTCCGCTCGGTTTTTATGTAAAACGTATGATAAAGGAGTGTTGAACATGAAAAAAAACGGTTTCCCTGCTTCTGGTCTGCATCGTCGCCCTGTTCCTTGCCGTCTCCGGGTCCGCACGCTGGATCGATATCGGCGGGATCGACAACACCTTTAAGGTCAGCGGAAGAACGGCAAGCATCGAAGCGGACGTCAACCTCAGCAGCAACAACGACTGCTCGATGATCGTTGAGCTCCAGAGATACGACGGCCGTTGGAGGACCGTGGAGGACTGGGGCCCGATTGAAGGGCAGGGCGGCTGCGGCATGACCGCCAAACGCGCCCTGTCCTCCGGTTACCAATACCGCGTCTACCTGACGATCACCGTTACCGACCACCGGACGGGAGCCGTCATCGAGACGGTGCGCAACGCGTCCGATAACCAGCCTTTCGTCGAATGAATCCCCGCAGGGCCCAAGGACAAAAAAACGGACACGCATGAGCGTGTCCGTTTTTGGTGCGCCAGAAGGGACTCGAACCCCCGACCTACTGGTTCGTAGCCAGTCACTCTATCCAGCTGAGCTACTGGCGCATACTGACTGTAATCAGCCTTACTATAATACTATGTTTGGAAGGTTTCGTCAAGTCTTTTTTCAAAAATTAACGGAGGCGGCCGCACCCGGACGGGAGCGGCCGCCTGTTTTAATCGAGCACGTAGATATCCACGATCTTGCGGCCGTTGAGGGCGCTCTCCGCGTAGGTGTCGTAGAAGAGGTCGACGTCGACGATGTCGGCGAGCAGGCCGGTGCCGGTGTCGGCGGCGATCGCGCAGCCGTATATGAAATTGTTGTCGTGCGAGACGATATACAGCCGGGACCCGTAGGGAATCTCACGCGGGTCGACGGCGACATGCCCCGGCACCGCGTACCGCCCGCTGGCGGTCTTGGCGCCCTGCCGCGCGCTGTAGCCGGTCGCGACCTGGTTGGTCAGCAGCCGGGCGTACTCCACCGGGCGGCCCTCCTCGTCCACGTTGAGGTCAAAATCGAGCGGGGAAACGGGGGTCAGCGACCCGATGAGGATCGTCTCGGTGACCGGCGCGAGGGTGACCTTCTCGCCGAGCAGCTGCACGTCCTCTTTCTCCCCGTCGACCGTCCTCTGGACGTAGGTCAACGTCTTGATGCCGTCCGCGCCGGGCTGGATCGTCCGACTGTTCCCCACCCGCAGAAGCGGGGAATTCTTGCGCACCGTCTCATAGGGGATCGCCTCGTCGACGGTGTATTTTTCATATTCCACCCGCTGGAGGACGACCTCGTCCCCATCCTCGAGCGACTTTTCGGCGGGAGGGTCCAGCAGGTCGTTGCCGTCGTATTCGATGCCGTTGTCGTGGAGCAGCTCGCTGACGGTCGTTCCGCTGCCCACCTCGTATTCCTGCGTCTCGCCGTCCGCGGTGAGGGTGACGCGGAAGGATTTCGTCGTGTCCACCTGGACGTAGTGTCCCGATATCTCCCCCAGCCCCGGATCGCCGGCCGCCAGGGCGCCCAGGCCGACGCTTTGCAGGATCCGGTCGGGGCGGTTTTCCATCGTATGGCTCACCGTGCGGCCGTCCTCGTCGATGACGTAGACGGTGTTGGTTGCGGTCGTGATCTGGTAGACCACGAACGCCAGCACGAGAGAAAGCATACTGACTGCAAAGATCCGGCTGCGCAGGAACCTGCCCAGCGCGCGGACCTCGCTCCAAAGTTTTTTCATACCTACTCCTTCTTGCTCGCCGGCCGGGGGAATTTCCATCGGCCGGTACGCATTGGGTGCACTCCGCTGTCAAAAAATAATCTGGTAAATTTACCCTTTGCTTAGTATACCGGAGTAGTTGCAATTATATTCAGATTGCATAGTTTTGTCAAATCCATCTTGTGCAACTTCCTCGTCAAAAATTCATTTTGTCAGTTTTTTTCCGCATCTTTTCGACGAATTGGGACAAAATTGCCCCAATCCAAAACGTCGCTGACGGGTAAAATTCACAAAAATTTCATATTAATTTCAGCAGAAGCCTGTCCCCGGGAATCGTTCCGAAAAAACGAAAAACCGCATGGAGCGTGGCTCCATGCGGTTTGAAAAAGCCGGGAAATGATCAGCGCTTGGAGAACTGGGGCGCACGGCGGGCCGCTTTGAGGCCGTACTTTTTGCGCTCCTTCATACGAGGGTCACGGGTGAGGAACCCGGCCTTCTTGAGGATCGGGCGCATCTCTTCGCCGTTCTGGAGCAGCGCGCGGGAGATGCCGTGGCGGATGGCGCCGGCCTGGCCGGAAACGCCGCCGCCCGCAACCGTGCACACAACGTCGAACTTGCCGAGGGTGTCTGTAAGGTTGAGCGGCTGACGGACAATCAGCTTGAGGGTCTCAAGGCCGAAATAGTCGTCGATGTCACGGCCGTTGATGGTGATCGAGCCGGTGCCGGGGTAGAGCCTGACGCGGGAAACGGACTGTTTCCTTCTGCCGGTACCGTAAAAATAAGGTCTGCCTTCGTACATAATCGTTAATTCCCCTTCCTTACAGTGTCCACGCCTGCGGCTTCTGCGCGGCATGCGTATGCTCCGCGCCACGGAACACGCGGCATCTGGTGAGCGCTTTACGGCCAATGACCGTGTCGGGGACCATGCCCTTGACGGCGAGCATCATCGCCAGCTCGGGGCGCTCCTTCATCAGCTTGCTGTACTGGACCTCCTTGAGGCCGCCGATCCAGCCGCTGTGACGGCGATACATCTTCTGATCGAGCTTCTTGCCGGTCAGGACGGCCTTCTCCGCGTTGATGATGATCACATGATCACCGCAGTCGCAGTTGGGCGCGAAGATGGGTTTATGTTTCCCGCGAAGGATCGACGCCGCAACAGCAGCGGTGCGCCCCAGCGGCTTGTCGGCAGCATCAAGGATATACCACTTGCGGGTAATTTCTGCTACCTTCGGCATAGTTGTAGACATACCTTTTCCTCCAATATTCTTCTTCTAAATCCGGTTTGCATTTCGCGACAATTTGTATTATAACCCGCGCCCCGCGCCCTGTCAACACTTTTTTGCAGGTTTTTTAATTTACAAATGACACGCTCTGTTTTTCGCCTGTTTTCTCTTTGGTTCTCCCGTATCCTCCGGATGCAAATCACATTTTCCCGGGGGACGGGAGGCGCTCAAATCACTTCGCTCTCTTTGGGGACGATGATCGCGGCGATGATGTAGGCGATGAGCCCGGGGCCCATCAGCGAGATCAGCACCCATCCCAGGCGGATGAGCGTCGCGTCGACGCCGAAATAATCCCCCAGCCCGCCGCACACCCCGGCGAGCATGCTGTTGGTTTCCGAACGGTAAAGCTTTTTCATAGTTCCTCCTAACTTCCCCGGCGCGCCGGGGGCAGACGGTTTTGGCGCGGACGCGCCGTCAGATGATCTGGAAGAGGTAAAACTTCAGATAGTCGGTCTCCGGAACGTTCCAGAGGACGGGGTGGTCGGGCGACTGCTGGCGCGCCTCGATCTGCCGCAGCTGCACCCCCGCGTCGCGCGCGGCGGAGGCCAGCATCCGCCGGAAGCGGCCGTCGGTCATGAAATGGGAGCAGGAGCAGGTCGCGAGGTAGCCCCCGCGCGGCAGCAGCTTCATCGCGCGCAGGTTGATCTCCTTATACCCGCGCTCCGCGCGGTCCACCGTTTTGCGGCTCTTGGTGAAGGCGGGCGGGTCGAGGATGATGAAGTCGTATTTCTCCGCGCCGCCCTCCAGCGCGGGCAGCAGGTCGAAGACGTTCGCCGCCTTCGTCTCGACGACCCCGTCCAGCCCGTTGCGCCGGGCGTTTTCCGCCGCGAGCGCCACCGCGTCCGCCGAGACGTCCACCGCGCACACGTGCGCCGCGCCGCCCGCCGCCGCGTTGAGGGCAAAGGAGCCGGTGTGGGTGAAGCAGTCGAGCACCCGGCGGCCGCGCGCGAGCTTCGCCACCGCCCGCCGGTTATATTTCTGGTCGAGGAAGAAGCCCGTCTTCTGCCCGTTTTCAAAGTCCACGCCGTAGACGATGCCGTTTTCGGTGATCTCGGTGCGGGTCGGGCCGCCGTCGCCGCCGAACCAGCCCTTGCCCTGCGGAAGGCCCTCCAGCTCGCGGATGGCGGCGTCGTTGCGCTCGTAGACGCCACGGACGGCCTGTCCGTCCCGCTCGAGCACCTTTTTGAGCAGCGGGAAGAGCAGGGGCTTTATCCGCTCGACGCCCGCCGAGAGCGTCTGCGTCACGAGCACCTCCCCGAAGCGGTCGACCGTGAGCCCGGGGAACTGGTCCGCCTCCCCGAAGATCACCCGGCAGCAGGAGGCATCCTCCCCCATCACCGTTTTGCGGTAGTCCCACGCCCAGCGCAGCCGCCGCTCCCAGAACGCCTCGTCGAACCGGTCGTTGGCGTTGCGGGAGAGGATGCGCACGCGGATCTTCGACCGCTCACTGATAAAGCCGGTGCCCAGGTAGGCGCCCTTATCGCTCACCACGTCGATCAGGCCGCCGTTTTCACAGCCGCCCTCGATCCCGGTGATCTCGGTGTCGTAGACCCACGGGTGGCCTTCCTCAATCGATTTCTGCGCCTTGCGCGTGACCGCAGCCCGGGCGAATGGTCTGTTTTGCTTCATGGCTTACTCCAATCGGTATATTTTATACGTTTATTCTCTGTATGTAATAGCTTTCATCCGGGTCGCCGTAGTGCAGCATGAAGGTGTGGCAGTCCTCCGGTACCGCGAAAAAGAGCTGCCCGGAGGTCACCGTGCGGTCGGTGTAGCGCATCCCGTCCACGTCGAGCGGCGTGAAGGGGGCGGGCAGCTCCGCGCCGTAGGGCCACAGCGAACGCCCGCCGTCCTGCCCCACCCGCACGAAGGGCGGCTGGAAGAACTCCCGCCCGAAGGCGTCCGCGTCGGTGACCTCGGCGGTAAAGTCGATAAAGATCGCCTTCTCGCCCGGCAGCAGCAGGCTTTCCAGCCCGGCGGAGTCGGCCGGGCCCGCGGAGTTGACCGTCAGCGTCACGCCCTTGGACGCGCCGACCTCCGTCCCGTAGGTAAAGCTCGCGAGCGCCGAGAGATCCGGCGCGGGCGCGGAGAAAGGCTCCGCGGGGACGGAGCCGTCCGCTCCGTCCTCAAAAAAGCCGTCCGCCGCCGGTGCGGCGGGCGCTTGCCCGTCGTCCCAGTCGTCCCACACCTCCCAGTCTTCCCACTCGTCCGGCGCTTCAAGCGAGGCGGCCATCGCCTCCCGCTCCGCGCGCGCCGCGAGCGAGGCCGCGGCCGAGGCGGCCGCCGCGCCGCGCTCCTGCCGTTCCCGGGCCGCGTGGTAGGCCGAAAGGCCGCCGATCAAACCGCCCACCACCATGATGAGCACGAACAGGAAAATGCCCGCCGCGACCTTCCAGCGGTTGGACCGCTTTTCCTGCGGGGTGGTGGGCGCCGTGTAGGTCGTCCATCCGGGCGGCGGCGTGCCGGGGGCCCTCTTCGGCTGACGGTAGGTCTGCCAGCCCCGCCGGGGCTGCGGCTCCGCCGTTTCCGCGCGCGGAGCGGCCGCTGCGCCCTCCGCGCGGGGAAGCTGGTTATGCGCCCCGCATTTGGGGCAGAGCTCATCCTTGTCGTAATCGTAGACCTTTCCGCAGGAACCGCATTTGATCCGCATTAGGCCACCCCCTCCAGAAAATTTCCCGATACCGGCCGCGTCAACCCCCGGGCCGACCCGGCGGCCCGGTCGTACCGCGGCCACAGACGGCGCGCGGCATTCGCGCGCGGG
>NZ_JANFZX010000109.1:0-4481 GCF_024461615.1 Anaerotruncus sp. DFI.9.16 | reverse complement strand
GCAAATGCTTATGTTTAGTAAAGAAGCAAAACCAAAATACAAGCATAGACAGTAGCCTACCACTATTCCGCAGCCTAAAAGAACTTGCAAAAATATGCTATAATTTTCAAAACAGCCGCACATTTGATGTGGCTAAACCGTTATACATAATGAAAGGAGGTCTTGAACGCTATGGATTTGGAAGAACAATATGACAAAATATACCGCTACTGTTATTTCAAAGTCCGCCATTGTCAAACGGCAGAGGATATAACGCAGGAAACATTTCTGCGATTTTTCAATAAGCAGTTAAGCCTTAACAGCGACAAAGAACTTCCTTATCTCTACACGATTGCCCGTAATTTATGTATTGAAGAATACCGAAAAGGAAGCAAAGAAAAATCATGTGAGATAAACGAGGAATTGAGCTATGACCCAACACAGGAGTGGATAGACAGCATTGCAATAAAAAACCTCATTTACAAACTTCCGCAGGACGAACAGGAATTGTTGCTGCTTCGATATGCAAATGATGTTCCCATAGCTTCGATATGCAAGATTACAGGACTTTCCCGTTTTGCCATATACCGAAAAACCGCAAGGATATTAAAATATCTCAAAACGGAGTTACAGAAAGGAGGCTTTTCAGATGAATAGAGAACTAAAAAAACAGATTGCTAAAGCGTTTGACGCACCTACGCCGGGTCGCAAGGTTCAGTTTATCCATTCGCTGCCCCGCCCGCATATCAGTACCAAAACATTTATATGCAGCCAAATTCCCTTTATCAAGAAAAGCGTATGGCTAATGTCTATATTGATACTTTTGCCCGTAGCATGGGCGGCTTCTTTTGCAAGTGAAAATACGGTATGGATTGTATCTGCATTTACCCCTTTTCTTGCATTGCTGCTTATTGCAGAAAGCACAAAATCTGCCATATACGGAATGAATGAGTTAGAAATGTCTGCCCGGTTTTCCTTAAAGAGTGTTGTTTTGGCAAGGTTGATTATTTTAGGTGTTTTCAACTTTGGGATTTTTTGTATCATAATTCCGGTCTGCCATGTTGCAAACAGTATTTCCTTTATGCAGACAGGTGTATATTTGTTTGTTCCGTATCTATTGACAACAAGTATCAGCCTATATCTTGTGCGACGTTTCCGTAATAAAGAAGTCATTTATGGGTGCATGGCGGTAGCTGTTTTTGTAAGCGGGGTAAATATGACGCTTCGCTATATGGCAGACTTTTTATTCCAGACAAATTACTTGGTATGGTGGATAGTAGCAGCTTTATTCCTGTTTGGAATTACTGCAAAAGAATTTTACCATACATTCAAAAAAACGGAGGGATTTATATGGAACTTTGCATTGACAGACTGACAAAACAGTATGAAAACAAAATAGCCGTTGACCGGGTAAGCCTACAACTGACAAACGGTGTCTATGGTCTGCTTGGGGCAAACGGCGCAGGGAAAACTACTTTTATGCGTATGCTTTGCGGTATTTTGAAACCCACAAGCGGTACGGTTACTTTTGACGGAATGGACGTATCTTCCGAGGAATACCGGGCGGAATTGGGATATCTTCCGCAGGACTTCGGTTATTACCCGGATTTTAACGGCATGGATTTTCTCTTATATATGGCTTCATTAAAAGGACTGACAAAGACAGAAGCAAAACGAAAATCAAAAAAACTTCTGGAATTGGTGAGCCTTTCCGACGTAGCCAAAAAGAAAATTGCGACCTATTCCGGCGGCATGAAGCAAAGGCTTGGTATTGCACAGGCACTTTTGAATGACCCAAAGATTATTATTTTAGACGAGCCTACCGCTGGGCTTGACCCGAAAGAACGTGTGCGCTTCCGTAATCTGATTAAAGAATTGGGTACGGAAAGCATTGTTTTACTGTCTACCCATATCGTATCAGATATTGAGCATATCGCAGATACGGTGCTTATGATGAAAGCAGGACAGATTGTATTTAATGGCTCTGCTGATGAAATCGACGACTTGGAGAAATTTTATCTTGATGAATTTGAGGAGGAGTGATTATGCTTACGCTATATAAGTTTGAACTGCGAAAGATTATCAGCAGAAAAATTGTTTGGATTACAGGCGGCGTCCTGCTTGTAGGACTTGTTATTTGGGGTATAGCAAGTGCTGTACTTCCGCAAAATAGGGAATATTCCGACAGTTCCCTAAATGGATATGCAGCAAATCGGGCAGAACAGGAAGCCGCAGAGCAGATCTCCGGCAGAGCGATAGACCAAAAACTGATTGACGAAATGCGCCCTGCGTATGAGGATTTTATTTTTAACGGAAATTACAAAGAAGCACTCCCGTACTTAGATGTATATAATTTCATTGGCAGAACATTGGGGACACAAGCAGGCGCGGAAATATTAGTATGTGATAGCGAAGCATTTTATGAAAAATTAAATGCACAGTTAGAAGCAAATACCCCGGCAGGGCTGACCGAAAGTATTTCATTTGACGAGCCGATTGTTTATCACGGATATTTTGACGGTTGGCGGCAAATTGCAGATATGATGAAATTGATTACCTGTATGGAAATCATGTTTATTGCAATCTGTCTTTCAACGGTATTTACCGTGGAGCATACCCGAAAAACAGACCAGGTAATCCTTTGTACCCGCCTTGGGAAGAAGAAATTATATGCAGCGAAAACCCTTGCGGGATTGACGGTAGGTGTAGGTTTTACGCTGCTTCTTTCTCTGCTCATGTTCGGAATAATTGCTTTTTTATATGGATTTGACGGATATGATACGATACTGCAATTTGTTCTGTTGCGCCCGTTTAATCTTACCGTGGGACAGGCAGCTTTGATTTTAGTTGGATTGTCCTTTGCCGGAGCTGCATTGATTAGCATATTTACCATGATGTTATCAGAGGTAACGAAAAATAGCATTGCTACCATTGGAATTATAACGGGTGTTCTCCTTGTTACAATGTTCATTATGGAAATGCCCGCAAACCTCAAACTGCTTTCTGAAATTTGGTATCTGCTTCCGAGTAATCTTGTTTCGCTTAACGGGGCATTTCGTTATTCTATGTTTCATGTGGGCGGCAGTCCTTTAGCAGCTTATCAGTATGCGCCGATTGTATATTTGGTGTTGGCTGTCATTTTCGCTTTGATTGGAAAACTGACATACAATCGCTATCAGATTAACGGTAGATAAATGTAACTCCGTAACGGGTAGCGCAACCAGGCGAAGCAGTCAACGGCAAACTTAACGGGCATAAATGCCCGCCGTTGACAGCCCCGCCCGTCTTTGCAGGAGGGTAATCAAGGGGCGACAGCAAGGAGTGCTGCCGCCCCCTATGATTATAATACAGCCCGTCAACCATGCACAGCCCATTGTGGAGGAAAGGGGGATTTTCTATGACCTGCACAGAAGAATACAAGGAGCATATCGAGTACACGTTCCATGCCTTTTGCGTTGTCGTTATCCGCAACGCCAAGTACACCGCCTTGCGGGATTGGAGCCGGAAATACAAAAGAGAAATATCCCTTGAATACCTCACAGAAGAAAAGCACCACCCATTAGGCACAAATGATAAATGTTTTCAAGCCCCGGAGCCGGACGAGGAATACATACTGAACCTTTGCGGTGATACAGTTATCTTAAACAACGGGCTGCTGGTACAAGCCCTCTCCCGTCTACCGGTTGAGGAACAGGAAATGCTTTACCTGTCCTTTTACCACCGTCTTTCACAGGAGAAAATCGGGAAACGGTACGGGCGCAGCCGCAGCGCCACCGGCTACCATATCCGCAAATCCCTACGGCGGCTTTATGAGGAAATGGAGGGAATGACGCATGAGGAATAGCAGACTTCTCCCCTATGAAACAATCGTGCAGGCCGCCAGCGGCGAGCCGGAGGCGGTCAATACCATTTTGCAGCATTACCGGCGGCACATATATTTCTCCGCTTTCGTAAACGGGCAGTTTAACCCGGACGCAGAGGACTACATCACACAAACGCTGCTTGCCGCAATCTTCAAATTCCGTTTTAGAGAATGACGGCACAGCCCACAACTGAATACCCCACCGTCACCGGCGGCAGCGAAAAGCAGTAAGTCTGAAAAAGATTTGCTGCTTTTTTCTTTGTCCGTTTGGCAAAATCGCAATCCGTCCGTAGTAGGTAGGTGAAGCCGGAAATAAAAAATTTTCTGCGGCGGTAGCCAAATCTGCATTTCCTGTATTTCTAAGGTAAAGGAAAATTTGAGAAATTCCCGGCAAGCGGGTAGCTGGCGGCCTTTGAAATGTATCTTTAGCGGAAAGAAAGAACTGCGGGTAAAACTCGCTCCACGCCGTAAGATTTTTGCAGAAATCCAGCCAAAACGGGCGGCGGCTATACGAGTAGTAAGTGCAAGGGGAAATCTGCGGCTTACTTAGAGCAAGATTCTACCGAGGTGCCAAAATTCGCTTTCCGCTCATTTTGCCCCTGCGGGAATCTTGTTGGGGAGTGCCTTCCCCAAACCCTGC
>NZ_JANFZX010000108.1:0-4484 GCF_024461615.1 Anaerotruncus sp. DFI.9.16 | reverse complement strand
GTGGCGCGCAGCGCCCACGGGGAGGCGGAAAACTGCGCGGCTTTGCCGCGCACGCGCGCAAAGCGCGCGAACGCCTCTACGGGGCGTTGTTTTCCGCCGGCGGGCCCAGTAATGTTTCATATGAGACACCCAAAACCTGAGCCAAGGCGACAACCTCATAATCAGGAACAAACCGCGTCCCCTTCTCAATGCGCAATATGGTTAGACTGTCAAACTCATATCCCGCCTGCTGCAACATTTCCGCCAATGCTTTTTGCGTCAATGGTGGTTTGTGCCCTTTTCGCAACAGTTTCACCTGCGGACCAATCACATTTTTGGATATTCCATTCCAATAGATTTTCATTTTCCCTCCAAGAATATTCTAATGATGAAGTTTATCTTGATTGTAGCGCTTTTTTATGATATACTACTTCTAAAGATGAAGTTCTTGGAGGTTTTTTTAATGCCTGATATTTTAGAAGAGCTATATCTCGAGCGGTTATCCTTCATCGAGGAGCGCTGCCGCGACACGCCGGAATATAACGCCGCATCGGACGAATACGACGCGGCGCGCACGGCGCTCCGGCAAACGCTCAACAAACGCCAGCGGCGTTTGTTGCTGCGCGTCGAGGACGCGCAGGCCGCGCTGTGCGACTGCACAGCCGCGGCAGCGTTTGCCGGGGGCTGGCGGCTACGGGCGAGGCTGGCAGCCTCCGCCGGGCTTTGACGGGACCCCGCCTCACGGGTCGCGGCGGGGTGGGGCGCGGGGCGGCCGGCCTGATCAAAGTTTTCGCAAGGCCTTTTTCAAAAGGCCGGCCCCTGCGGCTCGAAGAGCCGCAAAAGGAAAGCCGGGGACTTTCGTCCCCGGCCTTCTTTTTCCGTTCTCCTCAGTTGCACTTGGAGTATCCGCAGCTGCGGCAGCTCACGCAGCCGCCCTCATGTTCGAGGGCGCTGCCGCACTCGGGGCAGAATTTCGCGTTGAGGGCCGCCGCGCCGGAGGCGGGCGCCTCGGGCCGGGCGGGTTCCGCCGCGGGCAGGCCGAGCTTCTGGTTCTCGATCATGTCGGCGGTCTTTTTGATGACGCGGGCGATTGCGTCGGGGCAGGAGGTGCACTTCATCCCCGCGTGGCGGATGGTAGAGGGGCAGCGGATGCCGCGGAGCTGGTCGAGGATCTCGTCGATCGAGACGCCCGAGCGCAGCGCGATGGAAACCAGCCGCGCGGTCGCCTCCGACTGGGAGGGGCATCCGCCCGCCTTGCCGGTGGAGGTGAACACCTCGCAGATGCCATGCTCGTCGTAATTGACCGTGACGTACAGGTTGCCGCATCCGATCTTCATGCGTTCAGTCAGGCCGCAGGTGACCTCCGGGCGTGGACGGGGACGGATGTCTGTGCGCATGGCGGGCGGCGCTTCCGTCTCGCCCTCCTTCTTCACCGAACCGATGTTGAGCACCTGCTCGGCGCGGCTGCCGTCGCGGTAGATCGTGACGCCCTTGCAGTCGAGCTCGTAGGCGAGCATGTAGACCTCTTCAACGTCCTCCATCGTCGCGCCGTGCGCGAAGTTGACCGTTTTGGAGACGGCGTTGTCGGTGTGCTTCTGGAACGCCGCCTGCATCTTGACATGGTAGAGAGGGCTCACGTCGTGGGAGCAGACGAATACGCGCTTGATGTCGTCGGGGATCTCGTCGATGTGCTGGAGGGTTCCCTCCGCGGCAATCTTTTTCATCAGCTCGTCGCTGTAGAGGCCGCGCGCCTCGAGGGTCTCCCGCAGCACGGGGTTCACCTCGATCATCTCGGTGCCGTCCATGACGTTGCGGATGAAGACGTAGGCGAACACCGGCTCCACGCCCGACGAGCAGCCCGCGATGATCGACAGGGTCCCGGTGGGCGCGATGGTGGTGATCGTGGCGTTGCGCAGCGGTTCCCCGGCGGCGAAGATGCTCTCCCCAAAGAGCGGGAAGGCGCCGCGCACCTTGGCAAGCCGCGCGGAGGCGCGGCGGCCCGTCTCTGTGATGAACTTCATGACCTCGCCCGCGAGGGCGACCGCTTCCTCGGAATTGTAGGACATGCCGAGATAGGCGAGCATGTCCGACCAGCCCATCACGCCGAGTCCGATTTTGCGGGTCTGTTTAGTGGTGAAATCGATCTCCTCAAGCGGATATTTGTTCACGTCGATGACGTTGTCGAGGAAGTGCACCGCGTCCTCGACCGTCCGCTCGAGCTTTTTGTAATCGATCCGCCAGCCGTTCTTGTCCTTGGCGAGCATGGTGACAAGGTTGATCGACCCGAGGTTGCACGACTCATAGGGCAGCAGCGGCTGTTCGCCGCACGGGTTGGTGCTCTCGATCTCCCCCTGCGAGGGGACGACGTTGTCCCGGTTGAGCCGGTCGAGGAAGATGATGCCCGGCTCGCCGTTGCGCCACGCGCTCTCGACGATCTTGTGGAACACCTCGCGCGCCTCCAGCTCGCCGACCGCCTGCTTGCTCTTGGGGTCGACCAGCTCATAGGTGTCGCCGTTCTGCACCGCCTGCATAAACGCCTCGGTGATCCCCACCGAAATGTTGAAGTTGGTGATGTCCGCATTGTTCTTCTTGCAGTCGATGAAATCGAGGATATCCGGATGATCCACCCGCAGGATGCCCATGTTCGCGCCCCGCCGGGTGCCCCCCTGCTTGACCGCCTCGGTGGCCATGTTGAAGACCCGCATAAAGCTGACCGGCCCGCTCGCCACGCCGCCGGTGCTGCGCACCGTCGCGCCCGAGGCGCGCAGGCGGGAGAAGGAAAAGCCGGTCCCGCCGCCCGACTTGTGAATCAGCGCCGCCTGTTTGATCGCCTCGAAGATCTCCTCCATCGAGTCGCCCACCGGCAGCACGAAGCAGGCGGAAAGCTGTCCGAGCTCCTTGCCCGCGTTCATCAGCGTCGGGGAGTTGGGGAGGAACTCCAAATTGGTCATCAGCTCGTAAAATCGGTCGGACAGCTTTTTGACGTCCGCCTTGTCGTCGTAGGCGGCGTCCGCGGCCGCGATCGCGTCCGCCACGCGGCGGAACATCTGCTCGACCGTCTCAATATTCTTTCCGTTTTCATCCTTTTTCAGGTACCGCTTTTCCAATACGGTGATCGCATTCTTGCCGATTTTCATATTGTCCCTTCCTCTGCCACAAGATAATCGCCTTATATAGAATATCTGACACAAGATATTGTATCATATACTCTTTTACTCCGCAATACCCAAAAGAGGCTCGCCCGCACTTTTTTGCGGACGCGCCCCTGGCCCGATATTGATTTAAAGTCCCGCGGCCGGTGCGGCAAGGCCGCCCACCATGAGCAGCGCGAAGATCAGCCCCGCCATCAGCAGCCCCGCGGCCGACAGGGCGATCCCTGTAATAGGAAGCCCGCCGCCCTCGTCGGGCGCGGCGTATTTCCGCGTGACGACCCCGAGGAAAATCCCCGCGGCCCCCAGCACGAGGGCGGCCATCAGGTCGCCCATCAGCGAACTGAGCAGCGCCGCGATGCCGAAAAAGAGCGCCCCGGACGCGTTTGTCCGGTTTGGATGGAACTGGTTCATCTCTGTTTCCTCCCCTTAGTGAATGATCAGCGCCAGGAGCGCCAAAAAGATCGATAGAATGGGCAGCACGACCCACAGCAACCGCTGCGCCGATAAAAACAGCTCGCTCGGCTCTGCGCCGACGCACCACCACATGTGCCGCAGATCAAAAAAGAGGCGCGGCCACCGCCGGTCCACCGCCCAGAGAGCCGCGATCAGGACCGCCGAAAAGAGGAGGTCGCCGTTGCCCCGCACCGTGTCTCCGCTGCCGGAGGCCAGCTGCGCCATGTCGTAATAGGAGGGCTCCCGCCCGGCAAAGGGGTTTTTCCCGTCGTGGGAGACGAAGGCGTCCACGTCGAGCACCGGCTCCCCCTGCTCGTTATAGAGAAAGAGGCCATCCGGATGGTAGGTTCCCCGGAACCGTTCCACCCCGCCGCTGCTGATCACGATCTGCCGCTCGGCATAGCGGTCCTCCGCCCCGGCAAAACGCACGAGATAGTCCCGTTCAGGGTTTCCAGGCAGCGCGTAAATCAGCCGATAGGTGTTCGATTCCACTGCTTCGACGTCGATGCGCACCCTCCCCCAGTGATTTTTTCCGCTGTAGGTCCACGCGGAGGCGGAATAGGGGGACGCTTTCCGCCGCAGGAAGGTGTCGTAGAGGTTTGCGCCCCGCTGAAAAAAGATAAGCAGATAGCAAAGTGTCAGCAGCCCCGCAAGCAGGGCGCCCGCAATCCGCACCAGCCTCCGGCGCCCTTCATAAAAACGCCTCAACCGCTCCATGTCCGCGCCCCCTTTCCCCTCTATAGTGTATTACAAATCGGGGATTCCTGCAAGAAGCCCCGTCTGGCCGCTGGAAAAAGGGAACTCAGGAAACAAAAAAGCAACGCCCGAAGGACGTTGCTTTTTGTGGAGCTGGCATAGACCTATCTTCCCGGGAAGTCACCCTCCAAGTATTGTCGGCAC
>NZ_JANFZX010000107.1:0-4684 GCF_024461615.1 Anaerotruncus sp. DFI.9.16 | reverse complement strand
TCCGTGGGAATGTCAGACGCTACCCGGACGGCTGGGGCGAAGCAGCTCCCCTCACAGGCTTGCTTTATTGTGCCGATTGCGGCGGCAAGATGTATGTCCACCGTACCAACAACGGCAAGCGTATTTCTCAATATACCTGTTCCCAATACAGCAAAGTCCCAGTTGGAAAGCTCTGCAAGACCCAGCACCGTATCAATGAAGATGTGGTACTGTCCCTTGTTTCCGAAATGCTCAAAGCCATTGCCGAGTATGCGAAGCATGACCGAGCCGAGTTTGTCCGAGTGGTACAGGAAGCGCAGTCCAGCCAGCAGACAGCAGAGGTTAAGAAACAGCGGATACGCCTTGCCACCGCAAAGCAGAGAGTGTCCGAACTGGAAGTCCTGCTCTGTAAAATCTATGAGGACAACATTTTAGGAAAGCTGTCCGACAGCAGATACGCCACTCTGGACGCTCAATACGAAAAGGAGCAGACCGAGCTTACCGCTGAAATCTCTGCTCTGGAAAAGGCAGTCAAGAGCTATGAGAAGCACGAAAAGGACGCTGACCGTTTTATCGCTCTGATTGACAAGTATGAGAACTTCGACAAGCTGACCATTGCTATGCTCAACGAGTTTATCGAGAAAATCCTTGTGCATGAGCGTGACCGTAAAGGCAGTATACAGACCACACAGGAGGTCGAGATTTACTTCAATTTTGTTGGGCGATTCGTTCCCCCGGCGTTTGGAGAAGCGGAGCTTACCCCGGAGGAATTAGAGGAAATCCGCAAGCGTGAGGAACGCAAGGACAGGCTTCATCAGAACTACTTGAAGCGGAAAGCCAGCGGAGCGCAGAAGCGATACGAGGACAAAATCAAGGAGAGGAAAAAGGCGGAAATCGAAGCCAAGAAAGCCGCCATTCGTGCAGAGGACATTGCAAAGGGCGTGTTCGTCCCGGTCAGCAGTTTACCACAGAGAGAGCCGATGAAAGGAGTACAAACAGCATGAATATCACTTACACACGGAACGGCGATTATCTTATCCCGAACATCGTTATCCGCAAGACCAAGCCCATCGGTCACTATGGCAGACTTCGCAAGGCGTATCTGGAAATGCACCGCCCGATACTGTTCAATGAGCTGGTGCTATCCGACAAGCTCTTTGAGCATTGCGCCGAGATTGACGAAGCGGCACGAAACCGCATGGAGCTGATCGTGCGGTCACTGGCAGAGCAAAACGGCGTGACCGAGCAACTAAAAGCCAAAAACCAAATGGAATGGGTGCGGCAGATGAACGCTTGCAAGGCACAGGCAGAGGAGATTGTGAAAGCGGAATTGATTTATGATTGAGCGAGAAAGTCCGGGCAGAAAACTGTTCGGGCTTTTCTCATATATTCCAAAGTTGCGGTAGAATTGTTCACAAGTTTTATGGTATAATTTGAATATAAAATTGAGCAATAAATCGAAATTTGTAAAGGAGGATTTACAATGAAGAAAATTGGATTAGGTATTGCAATACTACTCTTTGCCATTATAATTTCTCTTTGTTCATCAGGAATGGGGCTGCTCGTTATCGGAATTGGGATTGTAGGATTGATTTTTTCAATCGTAGGATTTATGGAACGCAAGTAAAACAACTTCTTGTTTGGCGAACTGATAAAATCCCTTTAGGAACTAAAGGGCGCACTTCTATACTCTCTGTCGAGAGTAGTGCGTCCTGCGGAGCTTCATTCTCTGTCAGCAGAAGAAAACTGCCTGACCTCGAATGTTTCCGTCACTTCGTTTCGACAAGGTGGCTACACCCCCTTGCGCCGCTTATGCGGCTATCCCCTGTGGACTTGCCGTCCGCAAACAGCATGAAATGCTGTTCGCCGCCAGCAAGTTTGATTTTGAAAATCCAACTAAAAGGAGAAGCATAATTATGAAACGGAAATTGGTAATGTTACTAACTATTGTAGCGGTTCTCGCAGTAGGGATTGGTATCTGGTACAATGTTCCTATTAACTTGATGGATTTGGAACATGATGAAGTTATAGAAATTGTCGTATTCAATGGAAATACTGGAAATGCAACTCACATCACAGATGAGACACAAATCGAACATATTATTGAAAATCTAAATGAAATCAAGTTAAAAAGGTCGAAGCCGTCTGTTGGTTATTCTGGATATAGCTTTAAGATGACCATTTATTTATCCGATGGTAATGAAGCCGATGATTGGAATAACTTTATCATCAATTCCGATGATACTATTCGGAAAGACCCTTTCTTTTACAAGGTGGTTTCAGAAAAAATTGATTATGATTATATAGCTGGTATCGTAAACTAAAGTGAGATAATCATTGCAACTGAATACTAAAAAACAGACCGTTGATACACATGACCGTGTGAAAAAATCAGCGGTCTTTTTTTATACCCATTTTCAAAAAAGGAGGTCATGAAACATGGCAAAAACGAAAACCCTCGACCAGCTTAGAGCCGAAAAAGAACAAGCTGAAGCTCAGCTTCTTCAGGAACAGCACAAGCTCCAAAGGCTGGAACAGAGGAAGAAACACTATGAGAAAGGCGAACGCAAGAAACGCACCCACCGCCTTTGTAATCTGGGCGGCATGGTGGAAAGCGTTGCCCCGGAGGTTAAGGACTTGACACGCACCGAAATGACAGAGCTGATGGAACACATCTTTTCTCTGTCCGAAGTCCAGCGAGCCGTCCGTCACATGGCGATTACCCACATCAACAAAGCGAACGGAGGAAAGGAGTTGAAAGCCGATGGCACTATTTCATCTGAGTGTCACGCAGACTAAGCGAAGCGCAGGACAGTCCGCTATCGCTTCTGCTGCCTACCGAGCCGGGGAGCGATTGTATAGCGAGTATTACGGCGAATACAGCGACTACACCCGCAAGGGCGGCGTGATCTGCTCTGACATTCTCTTGCCGTCCCATGCTCCCCCGGAATTTGCAGACCGTCAGACCTTGTGGAACGCCGTGGAAAAAGCCGAGCGTGGTAAGAACGCCCAGCTTGCATACAGCTTTGACATTGCCTTGCAGAATGAATTTTCCCTTGAGGAAAACATCGCTCTTGCAAGGCAATTTTTATTGGAGAACTTTGTGAGCCGTGGCATGGTGGTTGACTTCGCCGTACACCAGCCAGACCGGGAGGACGGCGGCATACCAAACCCACATTTTCATGTGCTTTGCCCTATCCGCCCCATCGAGCAGAACGGCAAATGGGGACTAAAGCAACGCCGGGTGTATGAGCTGGACGAGGACGGCAACCGTATCCGAGACGCAGACGGAAAGTTTGTGTTCAACGCCGTTCCCACTACCGACTGGGGCAGTCCCGAAACGCTGGAATACTGGCGGCAGACATGGGCGGAGCTATGCAATGCCAAGTTTGCGGAAAAAGGTATTGATGTTCGTATCGACCACCGGAGCTATGAGCGTCAGGGCGTGGAGCTTCTTCCCACCGTCCACGAGGGCGCAACCGTCCGGGCAATGGAGAAGAAAGGTATCCGCACCGAAAAGGGAGAGTTCAACCGCTGGATCAAAGCCACCAATGCCGTTATCCGGGACATCAAGAAGAAAATCACTCTCCTGTTTGATTGGATTGCCGAAGCAAAAGCAGAGCTTGCCAAGCCACAGGCACCCAACCTTGTTTCTCTGCTGAACGCCTATTACACCAGCCGCAACGCCGGGGCGTATTCCCAGAAAGGCAAGGTCAGCAATCTAAAGGAGATGAACGAGACTTTCAATTATCTTCGGAAGAATGGCATTTACACCCTTGAAGATTTGGAAAGCCATGTCAACGAACACAGTGCTGCCACAGAGAGCTTGAAGAAAACGCTGGACGAACAGACCGCCCGAATGAAAGCAATTAAGCAGCTCTATGACAGCTCCGCTGCTTTCCAGAGCTTGAAGCCTGTCTATGACGGCTTGCAGAAAATCAAGTTTGAGAAGCCCAGAGCCAAGTACAAGGCAGAGCATGAAGCGGAACTGATACAGTTCTACGCCGCCAGACGAAAGCTGACCGGGGAGTTCCCAGACGGTAAGGTGGATATGAAAAAGCTGACCGAAGAGTATGACGAGCTGGAACAGGTGCACAACACCACCTATGGCGAGTTTAAGACCGTCAGAGACGATTTACACCGCCTTTGGAAGGTCAAGTCATGTGTAGATACTGCCGCCCGATTTAACGAACGCACAGAGGAACAAAAGCTCCAAAATCGACCCCAAACACGACACAAAAAGGAGGAACTATCCCGATGAATTATACCCAAGCACAGATTGACCGGGCAAACGCCGTCAGTCTGGAAGATTTTCTCCGCACACAGGGAGAGACACTTATCAAAAGCGGACGAGAATACCGCTGGAAAGAACATGACAGCCTGACCGTCCGGGGAAACAAGTGGTTTCGACACAGCCAGAGCAAGGGCGGCTATCCCATTGATTTTGTCATGGAGTTTTACGGCAAGTCCTTTCCCGAAGCTGTCCAGCTCTTAACCGGCGAAAGCGGTGAGGGACAGAGCGAAGCCAGCACAGCACCGCACACAGCGTTTCACTTGCCCTTGCACAACAGGACAGCCGACAGAGCAATCCAATATCTCACAGAAAGCCGAGGTCTCAACAAAACGCTTGTTGAGGCTTTTCTTCTTTCCGGGGATATTTACGAGGACGCAAAGCGGCACAATGTTGTGTTTGTCGGCAGAGACC
>NZ_JANFZX010000106.1:0-4894 GCF_024461615.1 Anaerotruncus sp. DFI.9.16 | reverse complement strand
GCTCCGGGCGTAGCCCGGGCAGGCCGCCCAAGGCGAAAGTCCCCTTGAGCGCCCTGCTTCCGCCGACTTCTTGGGCGTGCAAGAAGTCGGCCCGCCCGCCGGGGCGGGACCCGGCAATCTATGCCGCCGAAGGCGGCTTCCCTAAAGCGCCTCGAAGGGGCGCGAAAAAATCCATTCTGGCTCAGCGCGTCCCCGTCTTCAAAAATAAGGTGGTGAACCAATGAAAGACCAATATAACCGCGAGATCGACTATCTGCGCGTCTCGGTGACCGACCGGTGCAACCTGCGGTGCGTCTACTGCATGCCCGAGGAGGGTGTGGAGCCGGTCGCGCACGAAGAGATCCTCAGCTACGAGGAGATCCTGCGGGTCTGCCGGTGCGCGGCGAAGCTCGGTTTCTGGAGGGTGAAGCTGACGGGCGGGGAACCGCTCGTGCGACGGGGCGTCGCGGGGCTGGCAAGGGAGATCAAGGCGATCCCCGGCATCCGGCAGGTCACGATGACGACCAACGGCGTGCTGCTGGGGGATTACGCGGAGGAGCTCGCGGCGGCGGGACTGGACGCGGTCAACGTGAGCCTCGACACCCTTGACCCAGAGGCGTTCCACAGGATCACCCGGCGGGGGGAGCTTTCGCGGGTGCTCGATTCGATCGACCGGGCGCTCGCGGCGGGCCTGCGGGTCAAGCTCAACTGCGTGCCCACCCGGGGGAACGACGAGGTGGAGCGGCTCGCGGCGCTCGCCAAGCACCGCCCGATCGACGTACGGTTCATCGAGCTGATGCCGGTCGGGGAGGGGAACCCCTCCGAGGGCGTCCCGGCGGATGAGATCCGCACGCGGCTGGCCGCCGCCTACGGGCCGCTGACGGAGTACCCGGGGGAGTGGGGCAACGGTCCCGCCTCCTATTGCGACATCCCCGGCTTTGCGGGCAAGATCGGATTTATCTCGGCGATGAGCCACCGGTTCTGCGGCGGCTGCAACCGGGTCAGGCTGACGGCGACCGGCTTTTTGAAGCTCTGCCTTCACTTTGACGAGGGGACGGACCTGCGGGGATTCCTGCGGGGCGGCGCGGACGACGCGGCGCTCACCGAGGCGGTCCGCGCGGCGGTGTGGGGCAAACCGGCCCATCATCTCTTCGGGGAGACGGCGGCACATGTGGAACAGCGGAAAATGGTACAGATCGGAGGATAAGGATTGTGGGAAAGGTGATTGCGGTGTGCACGAGCGAACGCCGCGGAATTCAGAAGACGAATATTCATTCGGCGCAGTTTCGGGAGAACTGGGGCATCGAGGGGGACGCGCACGCGGGGGACTGGCACCGCCAGGTGAGCCTGCTCTCCTTTGACAAGATCGAGGCGTTCCGGGCGCGCGGGGCCGAGGTGGGCGACGGCGCGTTCGGGGAGAACCTCGTGGTCGAAGGGATCGACTTTCGCAGCCTGCCGGTCGGCACGGTGCTCGAATGCAACGGCGTGGTGCTCGAGATGACCCAGATCGGCAAGGAGTGCCACTCCCACTGTGAAATCTTCAAGAAGATGGGCGAATGCATCATGCCGACCGAAGGGGTCTTTGCCCGGGTGATCCGGGGCGGGACGATCTCGGAGGGCGACCGGATGGAGGTGCGCCGTGTTTAGGGTCGCGATTGTGACGCTGTCCGACAAGGGCGCGGCCGGACAGCGGACGGACGAGAGCGGCGCGGTCATCCGCGAGATCGCCGAGCAAAACGGCTACGAGGTCGTCTCCTACACGCTGCTGCCCGACGAGCGGGAGCAGATTTCCGCCGAGCTGCGGCGGTTGTGCGACGAGAACGTCGCGGAGCTGGTGCTCACCACGGGCGGGACGGGTTTTTCCCCCCGCGACTGCACGCCGGAGGCGACGCTCGACGTGGCCGAACGGCTGGCCCCCGGCATCGCTGAGGCGATGCGTTATTCGAGTTTAAACATAACGAAACGCGCGATGCTCTCCCGCGCCGTCGCGGTCATCCGGGGCGGGACGCTGATCGTCAACCTCCCCGGCAGCCCCAAGGCGGTCCGGGAGAACCTGGAATACGTGATCCCCGCACTCGGGCACGGCCTGGAAATTCTCACCGGCCGCGCCGGGGAGTGCGCAAGGAAATAGACAATAGCTTTAGGAGGACAGCAACCATGAAAAAATTCTTCAGCGTACTGCTCGCGGCCCTGATGCTCTTTACCGTCGCAGGATGCGGCGCGTCCGAACCCGCGCCGGCCCCTGCGGAGCCCGCGCAGGAAGCCGCGCCCGCCGAGCCCGCGGAGCCCGCCCCCGCGCCCGAGAGCGAACCCGCCGAAGAGCCCGCGGCTTCCGGGGAGCCGGTGACCATCCTTGTGGCGGCCGCCGCGAGCCTGGAGTATTCCTATAAGGACGAGCTGATCCCGATGTTCACCGAGAAATATCCGTGGATCACGGTGGAGGGCACCTACGACAGCTCGGGCAAGCTGCAGACCCAGATCGAGGAGGGGCTTGAGGCGGACGTCTTCATGTCCGCGGCGACCAAGCAGATGAACGCGCTCAAGGACGAGTCGCTCATCGATGCGGATTCAATCGTCGATTTGCTGGAGAACAAGATCGTGCTGATCGCGCCGGCCGGTTCCGAGCCCGCCGCGAAGAGCTTTGAGACGGTGACCGACGCGGCGACGATCGCCGTGGGCGATCCCGAGAGCGTCCCCGTGGGCCAGTACTCCAAGGAGGCGTTCACAAATCTGGGCATCTGGGACGCGGTGGCCGCCAAGGCGAGCCTGGGCACCAACGTAACCGAGGTGCTCAACTGGGTGGCGGAGGGCAGCGCCGACGTGGGCGTCGTCTACGCGACCGACGCGGCGACGACCGACAAGGTGCAGGTCGTGGCCGAGGCGCCGGAGGGCAGCCTGGAAAAGAAGGTCGTCTACCCGGTCGGCATCGTGTCCGCTTCGCAGCACAAGGACGCCGCGCGGCTCTTCGTCGAGTTCCTTCAGAGCGACGAGGCGCTGACCGTCTTTGAGGAGTACGGCTTCACCCCCAACAAATAATCCGAAATCATAAATCCCGCGCCGGACCCCGGGTCCGGCGCGGCGGGGAGGGACGGCATTGGATTTATCCCCCATCCTGATATCCATGAAGACGGCGGCGCTCTCGATCTTCATCACCTTTTTCCTCGGCGTGTTCGCCGCCCGGCTGGTTGCCGGGATGCGGCGGGAACGCCTGAAAATGGTGCTCGACGGGATCCTGACCCTGCCGCTCGTGCTTCCGCCCACCGTGGCGGGTTTTTTCCTGCTCTACATCTTCGGCGTCAAACGCCCGATCGGCCGGTTCTTCATCGAATATTTCAGCGTGAAGATCGCCTTCTCATGGGGCGCGACGGTGCTTGCGGCAGTGGCCGTCTCGTTCCCGCTCATGTACCGGTCGGCGCGGGGGGCGTTTGAACAGGTCGACCGGGACCTCGTCTGCGCGGCGCGCACGATCGGCATGTCCGAGCGCGCGATCTTCTGGCGGGTCGTCATGCCGCTGGCGGCGCCCGGCGTGGCCAGCGGCGGCGTCCTCGCGTTCGCGCGCGGGCTGGGCGAATTCGGCGCGACCGCCATGATCGCGGGCAACATCGCGGGCAAGACCCGCACGCTGCCGCTCGCGATCTACTCCGCCGTCGCGGCGGGGGACATGGCGGGCGCCTACGACTACGTGGCGATCATCGTGATGATTTCCCTGCTCGCCGTCATCAGCATGAACTGGTTCGCCTCCCGGGAGAGCCGCTACAGGCGGAAGGGGGCGAAGAGATGAGCCTCGAAGTGCGGATCAGGCGCACGCTGCGCGACTTTTCGCTCGAGACGGCGTTCACCACGTCGGACGGGGTGCTCGGCATCCTCGGCGCGTCGGGGTGCGGCAAAAGCATGACCCTGCGCTGCATCGCGGGGGTGGAAACCCCCGACGAGGGGCGAATCGTCCTCAACGGACGGGTGCTCTTCGACTCGGCGGCGGGGATCAACCTGCCGCCCCAGCAGCGGCGGGTGGGCTATCTCTTCCAGAGCTACGCCCTTTTTCCGCACATGACGGTGGAGGAGAATATCGCCTGCGCCCTCGGGCGGGAGAAGGACCGGAAAAAACGCGCCGGGACGATCGCCTCGTTGGTTGGGCGGTTCCGGCTGGAAGGGCTGGAGAAGCGGTATCCCGGGCAGCTTTCGGGCGGCCAGCAGCAGCGGGTCGCGCTCGCGCGCATCCTCGCCTACGAGCCCGAGGCCCTGCTGCTCGACGAGCCCTTTTCGGCGCTGGACGCGCACCTCAAGGAGAAGCTCCAGCTCGAGCTGCTCGAACTGCTGCGCGGCTACGCGGGGGACGCGGTGATGGTGACCCACAGCCGGGACGAGGCGTTCCGCCTCTGCGGGCGGCTGCTCATTATGGAGCACGGCCGACCCGTTTCGGAGGGGGACACGCACGAGCTCTTCCGAAACCCAGGCACGCTGACGGCGGCCCGTCTGACCGGCTGCAAAAACCTCTGCCCGGCCCGGAAAATCGGGGAGGACCTCGTCGAAGTCCCCGGCTGGGGCGTGCGGTTTAAGGTCGTTCCGCCCATCCCCGATGACCTCGCCTATGTGGGCATCCGCGCACATGATTTCCATCCCGCGCTGCCGGGCGCGGAAAACGCCATGCGCGTCGAGGTGTGCGAACGGGTGGAAAGCCCCTTTGAGTGGTACATCCTCTTCCGGAACGCCGACGGCGGGGAGGGGGAGGCGCTCTGGTGGAAATTCAGCAAGCAGCTTGCCGGAGAGGGGGATGCGGAATACCTTTCGGTCGCGCCCGAAAGCATCCTGCTATTGCGGGATGCTTTCGGAGAGCACGGCCTGAACGGGTGATTTTACCACGGATCGCTTGCTCTGCGGAGAAGTCGAGATAAGGAGGCGGCCGCCCGGAAGGGCG
>NZ_JANFZX010000105.1:0-4961 GCF_024461615.1 Anaerotruncus sp. DFI.9.16 | reverse complement strand
CCCCCCCCCCCCCCCCCCCCCCCCCCCCCCCCCCCCCCCCCCCCCCCCCCCCCGGGGCGGTGATGCGTGTGCGGCAGCGCCGTCACGGATTTTCAAATTTGACCTTGCGGGTCCGGATGGGCGCGGGACGGAAGGCTCTCGCGAGCTCGGCGCCGCGGTAGACCACGAAGTAGAAGGGCACCGCCAGCAGGATCGCCGCGAAGACGTCCGCGATCGAATGCTGCTTGATGAAGACGGTGGACATGCAGATGAGCACCATCAGGACCTCCGAGCCCCAGCGGACGGCCTTATGCCGCCGGCCGAGCTCGCTGCGGCGGATCGCGATGTTCACGCCGATCGAATTGAAGCAGTGGATGCTCGGGCAGACGTTGATCGGCGGGTCCGCCAGGTAGATCGTGCGTACCGCGTCGGTGAGTAGGTTGTCGCGCGGGAAGACGAGCGGCCGCAGGATCTGGCCGTTGGGGAAAACCGTATAGATCGCGAGACAGACGGTCATGCCGCCGAAGAGGAAGGCGCACAGCCGGAAATAGTCGGGCTTGGAGCGAACGAGGAAATAGCCCACCGCCGCCGCGACGTAGAAAAACCACAGCAGGTAGGGGATGACGAAGACCTCCTGGAAGGGGATCAGCGTGTCGATCCACGAACCCGCCCAGTGTTCGGGGCGGGCGTTGCCCTGCAGCCAGCCGAACCAGAGCATATAGGGCACAAAATAGAGCAGGAGCGCCGCATGCCGGTAATTGTAGAGGGTTGTCTTCCAGTTCCTTATCATATCAGATCACCTGTTTCCTCACGGGGTCCGGGCGCCGGACCTAGTTGAATTTATAGATCCGCCGGGCGAGGCGGTAGTTCTGGACGCTCAGCCGCCGCCCGAACGCGCCGGGCAGGTTGACGAACGTCGCGATCGACCGGTAGCGGATGGCCGAATACCATCCGGGGTTCTCCGCCTTCAGCCAGCTCCAGAGCGCCGCGCGCTTTTCCAGCGCCTCGGGGCTTCCGTCCACCGTCAGCAGGACGGAGGAGATCGTCATCATCATCGTCACATAGTTGAGCAGGTATTTCACCAGCTTGCGGTCCATCGCCGCGAGCCGCTCCCCCCGGTAGGCCCGCGCCATGAGCCGGGTCACCCGGAGCTGCTGGTCGATCCGCCGGATCATCACCGCCTCGTTCACCGACTGGTCCTCCCGGCCGATGTAGTATCGGTAGAGGTCGAGGTCGAGATAGCAGAGGGTCTTCACATAAGGCAGCGGGATGTAGGCGAAGAGGTTGTCGACGTAGAAGGTGTGCTTGGGCAGCTCGAGCCCGCATTCCCGCAACAGGGCGGTGCGGTAGACGAGCGAGTGCATGAGCAGGTACTGCCAGGGCTTGAAGGATCTGATCTCGCTCCAGCCGAAGATGCGCCCCACTGGCAGGGTGCTGCGGTAGCGCATCACCCTGCTGCCCTGCGTCTCGTGCTCGTAGACGTAGTTGCAGATGTAGAGGTCGGCGGGGCTGCCGTTTTCCAGGTGGCGGCGGATGGTCGCAAGCAGCTCCTTCGCGCTCGGCACGTCGAGCCAGTCGTCCGAATCGACCACCTTGAAATAGAGTCCCCGCGCGTTGCGGATGCCCTGGTTGACCCCCTCGCCGTGGCCGCCGTTCTCCTGATGGATCGCGCGCACGATCTCCGGATACCGCGCCGCGTACTCGTCCGCGATGCGGCCGGTCCCGTCCATCGAGCCGTCGTCCACCAGAATGATCTCCAGCTCCTCCCCGCCGCTCGCCAGCAGCGTCGAGATGCAGTTGCGCATGTACGCCTCGGAATTGTAGCAGGGCACCACATAGGTCATCAGCTTCATGCCGTCGCCTCCCATCCCGCGAGGATCTCGTCGGCGCGTTCGAGCGCCCGCGCGACGATCGCGTCCATATTGTAGTATTGGTACTCCGCGAGCCGCCCCAACAGGTAAAACCGGGGCACCGCGGAGATTTTTTCGAGATAGGCCGCGTAGAGCCGGTCGCTCCCGGGGTTTTTCACCGCGTAGTAGGGGATCTCCCCCTCCTTGCCGGCGTAGTCCCGCGCGAACTCCCTGACGATCGTCGTCCGGCCCGGCAGGTCCTGCCCGAGAAAGTATTTGAACTCGGTGATCCGCGTAAAGGGCATGTCGACCGTATAGTTGACGGTGCCCTTCGGCTGGAACCAGGTGACCGGCAGCGTCTCGAACTGAAAATCGAGGGTGCGGTAGGGCAGCCGCCCGAGCGAACAGCCGCAGAGCTCGTCGAGCGCGCCCGTGTAGACGGTCACGCCGCCGAACGGCTCCCCGTCCAGATAGACCCGGTCCTCCCCCACGCGCAGCCGCTCAGACGCCTCGGTCCCCAGCCGCACCTCGACGCCCGGATAATCGAGCATCCGCTCGAAGAGGGCGGTATAGCCCTTTGCCGGGATGCCCTGCCAGGTGTCCTGGAAATAGCGGTCGTCCTCCGAGACGAGCACCGGCACCCGTTTCAGCACCGAGGGGTCCACCGCGTCGGGCGGGGTGCCCCACTGCTTTTCGGTATAGTGGCAGAAAACGTTTTCAAAGATGTATTCCGCGAGCTCCCGGAGCTCGGGATCGCTCTGGCGGCGCAGCTCCGCGATCGGGACCCGGCTGCCCAGCCCGTAGCCGGCGATCAGCCGCTCCCGCAGGCGCGCCGCCTTGCCGGGCGCGAAACAGAGGTCGACCGAATGGAGGTTGAAGGGGATGGGCACGAATTTCCCGCGGATGCTGCCGACCACCTCGTGCCGGTAGGGGTGCCACTCGGTGAACCGGCTGAGGAACCGCCAGGCGGCCTCGCTGTTCGTATGGAAGATGTGCGGCCCGTAGCGGTGGACGAGGACGCCCGCGCCGTCGAGGCTGTCGTAGGCGTTGCCGCCGATGTGGGACCGCTTTTCCAACACGAGCACCCGTTTGCCCGCCTCGGCCAGCCGCCGCGCCGTGACCGCCCCGGCAAACCCGCTGCCGACAATGACCGCGTCGTAGTTGTGTTCCATAGCCCGCTCCTTTGCGTTTCGTCTTCTGCTGACATAACGAGAGTATACCGCGGAAATCTCCAAGTTTCCTCTAAAGAGCCAAACCCTTTGAAAATCCCCACAAAGTATACCATATCCGGAGGGATTCCGGGACAGTTTTCTGTGAATTTCCTGTGAACCTTGTCATAAAAATGCAACCCCGCTATGGACGGGGTTGCATTTTGAGGGATTTTGTCCAGTTTATTTTTTCTCCGCGGCCTTCTTCGCGGCGGGTTTCGCCGCGGTCTTCGCCTTCGGCGCGGCCTTGGCCTCCGCCTTCGGGGCGGCCTTGGTTTCCGCCTTCGGCGCGGCCTTGGTTTCCGCCTTCGGAGCGGCCTTGGTTTCCGCCTTCGGAGCGGCTTTGGCTTCCGCTTTCGGCGCGGTCTTGGTTTCCTTCTTGACGGCCGGTTTCTTTGCCGCCGGCTTTTTGGCGGGGGCCTTGGGAGCGGCCTTCTTCACCGGCTCCTCCTTGGGCGCGTTGGGATCCTCGACCTTCCAGAGCTGGTTGTCCCCGTCCATGTCGTCCCAGATCTGGATCGGCGCGCCGTTCTCGTCCGAGAGGCCGACGATATCCAGGCAGCGGCCGGAGAGCTTCGACTGGATCTTGTAGCAGCCGTTCGCGGCGGGGACGAGGAGCCATTTCTGGTTCTCCGCGCCGACGTCCTCCCACTGGTGGATCTGCGCGCCGTTTTCGGTGCCCGCCAGGATGACGTCCACGACCTCGCCCGACTGGCGGTTCACGATGCGGTAGCTGCCGCCGTCAGCCGGCTCAAACGCCCAGAACTGGTTGGCCGCGTTGGTGACGTCGTACATCTGGATGCGGTTGTTGGCGTCCGCCTCCATCGCCTTGCCGCTGCGCGCGGAGAGGATGCGGTAATAAACGCCGCTCGTAACTTTCGTGTGCTGTGCAGTCTTTTTCGCCATTTGTAACGCCCTTTCGCAATATCATTCGCCATTCATCCACGTTTCCTGCTGATATTATAGCACGCACCGTCATATTGTCAATTTTCTGGAAGCAAAAATAGTGATTGTGCATAAAAAAGATTTTTTCCATCCCCGCCGTGCAAACCATTTCACCGATTGTCGGACTGATTTTTCCGCTAAACCCGCTTGGAAAGGGCTTCCATCCCCTCCCGGTCGGTGATCTCCACTCCGCCGCGGAAGAGGGAAACCAGCCCCTCCGACTGGAAATACTTGAGCATCCGCGTCACGACCTCCCGCGCCGAGCCGAGGTTGCGGGCGATCACCTCCTGGGTCATGGAGAGCCGGTCCGTCCCCTCGATCTCCGCCTGCTCGAGCAGGAAAAGCGCGAGGCGCTTGTCGAAGCTCATGAAGAGCACCTGCTCCATCACCCACATCACGTCGGAGAACCGCGAGGACATGAGCTGGTTGGTGTAGTCGGACACCGCGAGCGACTCCTTAGACAGCGTGGAGTAGACGGTCGTGGGGATCAGCAGCGCGTCCGTCTCCTTCTCCGCCTCGACGTAGACGTCGAAGCTGATGTTGCGCAGCATGCAGGAGGCCGAAAAGATGCAGATATCCCAAGGGAAAAGCCGGTAGAGGGTGATCTCCTTGCCCCCCTCCGAGAGGATGTACACCCGCACCTGCCCCTCCTTCACGAGGAAAAGCCCCGCGCAGTCCTCCGAACCCGCGTGCATCGTCTCACCCTTCCCGTATCTGCGCGCCGTCACCGTCTCCCGCAGCCGCGCGCGCTGAACATCGTCCAGCTTCTTCCAAAAGGGCAGTCCCCCCTCGAGGAACGCCTCGTAATCCGCCTGCAGCAATCCCGCCGCCCCCTTTCCGGTTCCTTCTGACGATATGATCCTATAGACGATATAATACCATAATCGTATGGTTTTGGAAAGGCCTTCCGCCCCTTCCCCGCAAAAACGGGCCGGGGGGGGGGGGGGGGGGGGGGGGGGGGGGGGGGGGGGGGGGGGGG
>NZ_JANFZX010000104.1:0-4995 GCF_024461615.1 Anaerotruncus sp. DFI.9.16 | reverse complement strand
TTGGTTCCTTTCTTGGGCAAGCAAGAAAGGAACTCGCCGTCGGTCGACTACCGACTAGCTCCGCCGCTCGATGAGCGGCAAATCTAAGCCCGCTGTCGGTCGACTGCCGGCAGTCCCTCCGTCCCCAGGGCGGAATACCTAAACCCACTGTCGGCCGACCACCGACAACCTCCGCCGCTCCCCGAGCGGCACCTACTTCCTGCTCCACTGGACACCCTGCGGCGTGTCCTTGAGCAGGATGCCCATGGCGGTGAGCTGGTCGCGGATGGCGTCCGCCCGGGCGAAATCCTTCGCCTTGCGGGCCGCCTGCCGTTCGGCGATCAGGGCTTCGACCTCGGCGTCGAGGTCGTCCGCCCCGCGGCCATAGAGCAGGCCGAGCACGCCGCACAGCTCGTCAAACTTTTGGATCGCGTATTCGACGATCCCCTTCGAGCGGGTGTTGTTCCCAAAGAAGGTGTTGCAGTCGCGCGCAAGCTCGAAGAGCGCCGCGATGCCGTCGGCGGTGTTGAGGTCGTCGTCCATCGCCTCGACGAACTGCGCCACACGCGCGTCCGCCTGCGCGCGGAAGGCGTCCTCCCCCTCGGTCGGGGCGTCGCAGGCGTTTTTCAGCGCGAAGTCCAGTCCGTCCCGGCAGTTGTGCAGGCGGGAAAGCGCCGCCTGGCACTGCTCGATCACCTCGAGCGAATAGTTGATCGGGCTGCGGTAGTGCGCCTGGAGCATCATGAATTTGATCGGCTCATAGCCGAATTTATCCGCGACCTCCCGCACGGTGAAGAAGTTGCCGAGCGACTTGCTCATCTTGCGGTTGTCGACGTTGATATAGCCGTTGTGCATCCAGTAGCGGACGTAGGTGGTGCCCGTGCAGCATTCGCTCTGGGCGATCTCGTTCTCGTGGTGCGGGAAGATGAGGTCCTGTCCGCCGCAATGGATGTCGATCGTGTCCCCCAGGTGTCTGCGGATCATCGCGCTGCACTCGATATGCCAGCCGGGACGGCCCTCGCCCCACGGCGAAGTCCAGCTCGGCTCGCCCGGCTTGGCGGCCTTCCACAGCACAAAGTCAAGCGGGTCCTCCTTGACGTCGCTTACGTCGATGCGCGCGCCCGCCTCCAGGTCCTCCAGCGGCTGATGGGAGAGCTTCCCATATTCGTCAAATTTGCGCGAGCGGAAATAGACGCTGCCGTCCCGTTCATAGGCATACCCGCGGTCCACAAGCGTCTTGACCATGCCGATGATCGTATCGATGTTCTCGGTCGCGCGCGGGTGGATGTCCGCGGGACGGATGCCCAGCCCCTCGGTGTCGGTCAGGTATTCGCCGATATACCGCTCGGCCACCTCCCGGACGGCCACGCCCTCCTCGTTGGCCTTGTTGATGAGCTTGTCGTCGATATCGGTGAAGTTCTGCACGAAGGTCACGTCATAGCCCCGGTATTCGAGATAGCGGCGCAGCGTGTCAAACACGCATATCGGCCGCGCGTTGCCGATGTGGATGAAGTTATAGACGGTCGGCCCGCAGGCATACATCTTCACCTTCCCCGGCTCGAGGGGCACGAACTCCTCCTTGCGGCGCGTCAACGTATTGTAAATCTTCATCTTTTCTGCTCTCCTTTTCCGTGTTGTTAAGGTGGGGACGCGGGGCGCGCATGAGGCGGCGGACCGCGCCGTCCAAAGGACGGCGCCGGCGGCTCCCCTTCGGGGAGCCGAACGCCGCGCACCGCGCGGCGGGCCCGCCGCCCGGCCGTGCGGCGCCTCCGCGGCCGTCGCTGGCGGAAGACCCCGTCTATTCCTGCGGGACGCGCACCCGGTCGTCTGCCGGGGCCGCCGCCTGTTCCTTTTCGAGCTCGCGGATGCGCTTTTCGAGCCGGTCAAGCTCGAATTGCAGCTTGCAGATCTCCTGCGCGACCGGGTCGGGCAGGTGGACATGGTCGAGGGTGTTGGGCTTGCGGCCGCCCACCCGCGCGATGCGCGCCGGAACGCCCACCGCCGTGGAGGCGGGCGGGATCGATTCGAGCAGCACGGCGTTGGCCGCGACCTTCGCGCCGTCGCCGACCTTGAACGGCCCCAGAATCTTGGCGCCGCAGCCGACCGTCACGTTTTTGCCGAGGGTGGGGTGGCGCTTGCCCTTGTCCTTGCCCGTGCCGCCCAAGGTGACTCCCTGGTAGATCGTGCAGCCGTCGCCGACCTCGGCGGTCTCGCCGATGACGACCCCCATGCCGTGGTCGATCAGGACCCCCTGGCCGATCTTGGCGCCGGGGTGTATCTCGATGCCGGTCAGAAACCGGGAAAACTGGCTGAGAAAGCGCGCCGGCAGATAGGCCTTGTGCTCATAGAGCCAGTGCGCGGGGCGGTGCATCATGATGGCGTGCAAACCGCTCGAAAGCAGCAGCACCTCAAAGCTGTTGCGCGCCGCCGGATCGCGTTCCCTGACGGCCCGGACATCCTTTTTAATCGCGTCAAACATCCTTATCATACCTCCCAGAAAGGCTGTTATGAATCCGTAGATGCAAAATAAAAACCGCCCCGTCCGGCACTTGGCCAAACGAAGGCGGATATTCCGCGGTTCCACTTCGATTTCTCGCTCAGGGCTGACACCCTTTTCCCTTAACGCGGGATACGCGCAGCCCTAATTGGGAAAGCCCCGTTCAGGCCGCGTGCTCGCGGGCGCATTTCCCACGCAGCCTGCCGCGAAACGCGCTTGCAGCCGACGGCGCGTTCTCTCTGTCGCGGGGTGTTGCGGGTACTTCTCCCGGTCAAAGCAGTATTGATCTACTATATGCAAACCATACCATATTTGTGTGAAACTTGCAAGGGGTTATTTCACGTCGGAGAGCAGGTCGCGGTTTTTCCACACGTAGTTGACCCCCGAAAGGACGGTCAGCAGCACGACGACCGCCTGGAGCACCACGTCCCCGATGAAAAACCATACCGAATAGGACTCGGGCGACGGAGGCAGCAGGCTCCACGTGACCCACATGGCCAGCAGGGTATAGAGCACCCAGACGATTTGGAAGACGGTCTTCAGCTTACCCCAGATGTCGGCGGCGATGACGCGGCCCTGCTCGGCGGCGATGAGGCGCACCGAGGTGACGAGTAGCTCCCGCGCGAGGATGATGAACACCGCGAGCGCGGACGCGCGGCCCTTGGGGATGAAGCAGATGAGCGCCGAAAAGACGAGCAGCTTATCCGCGAGCGGGTCCATGAGCTTGCCGAAATTGGTGACGAGCCCGTCCCGGCGGGCGATGTGCCCGTCGAGATAGTCGGTGAAGGAGGCGGCGGCAAAAACGACTGCCGCGAACAGATAGGCGTGCGGAATCCCGTCCGCCAGCAGGAAGACCAGAAACACCGGAATCAGCGCCATGCGCAGGACGGTGAGTTTATTTGGCAGGTTCATATCAGTCCAGAGCCCTTCCCTTTAAATCATACTGCTCGACCCCGTCGATCATGACCTCGACGTAGTCGCCCGGCAGGTGTTTGCGCCCGCTCGTGAAAAAGACCTTTGTGTCGATGTCGGGCGCGTCCATATAGCTGCGGCCGTACCACAGCTTTCCCTCGCGTCCCTCGACCGCCACCGTCAGCGTCTTGCCCAGCTGCGCGCGGTTCACTTCCTCCATTATATCATATTGCTGCTCCATAACAACCTGCGCGCGCCGTCTTTTGACCTCTTCGTCGATCTGCCCGTCCATCTCCCCAGCGGGCGTGTCCTCCTCGGCGGAATAGGCAAAACAGCCGAGCCGCTCGAAGCGTACCGCACGGATAAATTCGCACAGCTCGGTAAACTCCTCCTCCGTCTCGGTCGGGAATCCGGTGATCAGCGTTGTGCGCAGCACCACCCCCGGCACCTTCAAGCGGATCTTTTCCATCAGCGCCGCAAGGCTCTCCGCGCCGCCGCGCCGGTTCATGAGCTTTAAAATTCGGCCGCTCACATGCTGGATGGGCACGTCCATGTATTTGACGATCTTCTCCTCCCGCGCCATCACGTCGAGCAGGCGGTCGGTGATCCGGTCGGGGTAGCAATAGAGGATGCGCACCCAGCGGACCCCGTCGATTTTGCAGAGTTCCTCAAGCAGCTCGGGCAGCGCCAACCGGCCGTAGAGATCCTCGCCGTAGCGCGTGGTGTCCTGCGCCACAACGTTCAGTTCAGTCACGCCTCGCGCGGCAAGCCGTTTTGCTTCCTCCACGATCTTTTCCATCGGGCGGCTGCGGAAATCCCCGCGGATAAGCGGGATGGCGCAGTAGGAACAGCGGTTGTCGCACCCGTCCGCCACCTTGAGATAGGCGTAAAAGGGTTCGTTGGCAAGGATACGCTCCCCTTCGAGCGGCAGGGCGTCCTTCTCCCCGAAGGCGACCGTCCTTTTGCCCGCGAGCGCGTCCTCGATCGCTCGGATGATCTCCGCGTTGCGCCCGATGCCGAGCACCACGTCCGCCTCGGGGATCTCCATCGCCACCTGCTCGCGGTACCGCTCGGCCAGGCATCCGGTCACGACGACCGCCTTGATCTTCCCCGCTTCCTTCATCTGCGCGAACTCGAGGATCGTCTCGATGCTCTCCCGCTTCGCGTCCTCGATGAACCCGCAGGTGTTGATGATCACCACGTCGCACGCCTGCGCGTCGGCGCAAAGCTCGTACCCGCCCTGCACGATCAGCGCGAGCATCAGTTCCGCGTCCACCTGGTTCTTTGAACATCCGAGGGATACCATTCCAACTTTGACTGCCATGATCTTCTCCTTTTCCGCCGCCTACGCGGCGGAGGCTTTTTGAGCTGCCGTTCATAAAGCGGCGCGGATTTTGCGGGGATTGCCGGGTCCCGCCCCGGCGGCGGTTTTCGATTTTCCGCCCTGCAGACGGACGGCCTTTTTCGCGCCCCTCCGGGGCGCTTTAGGGGAGCCGCCTGCGGCGGCGGAGATTGCCGGGACCCGCCCCGGCGGGCGGGCCGACTTCTTGCACGCCCAAGAAGTCGGCGGAAGAAGGGCGCTCAAGGGGACTTCCGCCAGTCCCCTT
>NZ_JANFZX010000103.1:0-5038 GCF_024461615.1 Anaerotruncus sp. DFI.9.16 | reverse complement strand
CCCGCCCGCAGGCGATCCCCGCCGCAGCGGATTTTCTTTTTGGTACTTTTTCTTTTGTGAGGTGGTAATATGACCGAGAATTATCGAGGCTGCTACGAGTATTTGAGCGCACAATATCCGGAGGTCGGAGGCTATGAGTTTTATAAAGAGCTGTTTCCGGACAATGAGAACTCCGGAGAACGGCACACGGATTTTTCCCATCCGAACGCTGTGTATCTGTATCGGGACGAACAGAGCGAGGATAAGAAGCTCCGGCGCAGGAAGATGTATAACGACACATGGGAACAGGATTACATGGAGTTTGTCGAGGGGAACAGCCTTACTTTGTGCAGCGGTCTTGCATATCGCAGAAAGGAGAACAGGCTGGAGAACGCCCAGCGGATGTATGCTCTGATCTTCGATCTGGATGGCGTAGGTCTTGCCGAGCTGCGCAACCTCTTTCTGCGCTTTGGCGGCGATCCGGAGCGAGTGCGCCGGTTGCCGATGCCGACTTTCCTTGTTCTGTCGGGGACAGGGCTGCATATCTACTATGTTTTCCAGCAGCCGATTGACCTATACCCGAATATAAAAATTCAGCTTAAAAGTCTGAAATATGACCTCACTTTCCGGCTATGGGAGTATGGCAGCACTTCGCAGGTCAAGGCGATCCAGTATCAATCCATCAATCAGAGCTTCCGCATGGTGGGCAGCATCAATGACAAGCATGGGACGGAGCTGGTCGCTTTCCGTACCGGAGAACGGGTAACGCTGGATTATCTGAACGCCTACGCAAAGCCAGAAAACAGGGTGGATGTCAATAAGCCTTTCAGCCCATCCAAAATGACACGAGCTGAGGCGAGGGAGGCATATCCGGAGTGGTATGAGCGTGTTGTTGTGAGAGGCGAGAAAGGACGCAAGAAGTGGGATATTGCCGGAAAGGTGCATGGTGATGATCCGTATGCGCTCTACCATTGGTGGCTGCGGCAGATCGGAGAGATAAAGGGCGGGCATCGGTATTTCTTTTTGATGTGCCTTGCTATCTATGCTTACAAATGCGGTGTGTCGAAGCAGCAGCTCCGGCAGGATATGAAAGAGGCTTTTGATGATCTGCAGATGGTGAAGCATGAGAACGCATTGACCGAGGAAGATATACGGAGTGCGCTGGAAGCCTACGACAAGGAGTATTACAATTTCACGATTTCCGATATTGAAGCTCTGACCGATGTTCGCATCGAGCGCAACAAGAGGAATGGTAGATCACAGAAAGAGCATTTGAAAAGAGCAAGGGCGGTGCAGGAAGTGGATTATCCTGGCGGCACATGGAGAAGAAAAGGGGCAGAAGAAAAGAAAGCGCAAGTCTATGCGTGGCGGCAGGAGCATCCAGAGGGACGCAAGGCCGATTGTCATAGGGACACCGGACTTGATCCGAAAACGATCCGCAAATGGTGGGACACCGTACCGGAGGGGCATATAACGGTCAAAATACGCCCATCACAGGCTTTGAGCGATCTGTTGGTGGAGGAATTTAAGAAAGGGCTGTAAACGCCCCAGAAACGCCCTACAAGGCGTTTTCGGGGCGGGTAAGGGTTTTTATATTACCCCACCGAAAACGAGGCTTGAAAACCGCGCGAAATAAGGCTTTTTCACCCCCTAAATGTACACGCTGCGGTGTTAGCATATAGAAAGCACTGTTCATAGAAAAGTTGCAAAAAACATTTGCAATGCACTTGCAAATGTCACGAATATTGAATATAATATTAGTGCAAGCTAAAAATGACGAGGAAAGGAGTGCTATTATGGCTAAAGGAAATATGACGATAAGAATGGAGCCGGAGCTGAAAGCACAGGCGGCAGCTCTCTTTAAGTCCCTCGGAATGGATTTGAGTACGGCAACGGGTATTTTTTATCGACAGGCACTTAGGTGTCATGGACTTCCCTTTGAAGTCAAGGTTGACGAGCCGAATGCTGTTACCTATGCGGCGATGGAGGCGGCAGAAAAGGGAGAGGATATGTATGGTCCGTTTGATAGCGTTGCAGATCTGATGGAGGCGCTGAATGCTTAAGCCGGAGTTTTCGGGGCAGTTCAAACGAGATTACAAGCTTGCGATCAAGAGAGGCTGCGATCCGAAGAAGTTGGAGGAAGTGATCACGCTGTTGTGTAACGAGCAGCCGTTGCCGGAGGCGTATCGAGATCATGCTCTCACTAATTCCAGAAATTATAAGGACATGAGAGAATGTCACATCGAGCCGGACTGGCTGTTGGTCTATAAAGTTGTTCGGCAGACTTTGATTTTGAAATTGATAAGGACGGGATCTCATAGCGATTTGTTTTGAGATTAACTCCGGATGAAAGAGTGGTGATGATATTTGGCGGGTGTAATAACGGAAATTGCAATAGAATGTGGCGTGTCGGAACAGGCAGTTCGTGCATGGTGTAGGCGAAACCATGTTGCGAAAGATGCGAAAGGAAGTTTCGCAATCAGCGAAAGTCAAAAAACCGCCATATATCAGCATTATTTAGGTGTTGAACGAAAGCAAGTTTCGCAACAGGCGAAAGCAAGTTGCGAAACTTGCGAAACCACTTTGATCGCTATGCTGCAGGGAGAATTAGACCGGAAAAGCGAGCAACTTGCTGTAAAGGACAAGCAGATCGAGGAACTGAACGCAAGGTTGGCGGAGGTCAGCTCGGCGTTGGTGACGGCACAGCAGACTGCGGCAGCGGCCCAGGCTCTCCATGCTGGGACAATGCATCAGCAGCTTCTTTCCGGCAAGTCCGGAGCCGATCAGCCGGAGCGTGAGACAGAACCGGTTCAAAAGCGTAGCTGGTTTAGTAGGTTCTTTGGGGACTAAACAGAACGACAAATCGGAATTTGGCAAAGGAGTGTGATTGTATGAAAAAGAAATTCTTTGTGGTAATTGCAATTATAGTTGTTTTAGTAATCCTATTAACCCCTGTTCGTATGAACTTAAAAGACGGCGGAAGTGTTAGGTATAAAGCATTAGTGTATGAGGTTACAAAAATACACCGACTTGCACCAGAAGTAGATGGTGTAAAACCATATATTGATGGGTTCGAAATTAAAATACTCGGAATGACAGTTTATAGAGAAACAAACGAATAGACAAATTCCAGTTTATCGGTGGGATGAAGTTCGGGGAGCCGTCCGCAGACGGCAGGGGCAGCGCCCCTCCGGAGCTGGCAGAGCAGCAGGCACGAGCCGGCAGTGAAGCAGCTCTGGCAACCCCTCCCCTTTAGGGGCGCAAAGCACTTTCACACCGCTGCACCGATGGGGTGGCGGTGTGAAAGTGCTTTTGCGTTACTTTCTCACCAGAAAGTAACAAAGAGGTTGTTTTTAGCGGAAATTTATGATAAAATAGAGGACGGAAGAATAAGCGGAAAGGGGGCGATTTTATGGGAGTTACGATTTCGGGTATGACAGGTGCAGGGAGCATCCGGCACAACAACCGCAGCTTCTCAGCGGCGAATGTAGACCGGAGCCGGACGGAGCAGAACATTGTTTTCTGCAACGAGGATCTGAAGCAGGTCTATCATATGGTCTTTGATGAAGCTCTCGCAGCCTACAACGCAAAGAAAACCAAAACGAGAGATAAGATACCGGACTACTATGAGCATATCCGGCAGAGTAAACAGGAAAAGCTGTTCCATGAAGCGATCTTCCAGATCGGCAACATGAGCGACTGTGGGTGCGGTACGCCGGACGGAGAACGGGCGGCGGCAGCTCTGAAAGATTTTGCGGAGTCTTTTGCAGAACGCAACCCCCATCTGCGGGTGTTCAATATGGTGCTGCACATGGACGAGGCAACGCCCCATCTCCATGTCGATTTTATCCCTGTGGCAACGGAGCAGTCAAGAGGACTTTCTACAAGGGTATCTATGAAACAGGCATTGAAGCAGCAGGGGTTTGTCGGTGTCGGCAGAAAGCAGACCGAATGGGCGGCGTGGATGGAACGGGAGAAAGAAGCTCTGACGGAGATCGCCCAGCGGCACGATTTTGAAATTATCTCTCTCGGCACGAACAGACCGCACATGGACTTGCCGCAGTTCAAGGAAGCGGCTGCGAGGCTGGAAGCGGTGCAGCAGCAGACAGCGGCAGTAGAGCGGGAGGTTGCTGAGCTGGAACGGCAGCGGGACGCTCTGAAAGGCACTGTGCGGCTCTTAAAGGAGGCTGACAGGGTAAATGCACCCCTGCATGATATTCAGCCGGAAAAGACGCTCACAGGGGCAGTAAAGGGCGTGACGGTGGATCAGGTCGAGCAGCTAAAGAAAATGGCACTGCGCAGCGTGACGGATCGGCACAAGGTACAGGAGCTGACGGAGGAAAACACCCGTCTGCGGTCACAGGTGCCGTCCATGAAGAAGCGGCTGGAAGAAGCGCAGCGGCAGCAGAGGCTTGAACAGGAAAACCGGAGGCTGCGCGATGAAAACTATTATCTGCAATCCGAGCTGCAGGAGGAACGCAGCTTCACCGAGCGTCTGACGGACGGCATCGGTCGGATGCTGGACTTCTTGGAAGAACACTTGCCGGAGCGTCTGCGTCCTCTGCTTGAAAAGGCGAGGGAGCTGCTGCCCGATCCGGAGATTGGACAGCAGCAGGAGCAACAGCAGCACCAGCGAGGAATGGGCGGCATGGAGCTGTAAAAGAAGCCTGTCCGGAGGGCTTGAAAATCTCTTTCGGACAGGCTATAATAACAACTGAAAATAGGGAATTGCTGTATTGATAATCTAAGCCCCCTGTAAGGGTACTCCCAACCTATATTTTCTCTCTCTGAAAGGGAGAAAGTCGGAGGGGAAAAAGGGGGTGAGCGGAGGGGTGTTGGAAGTGTGGTAAACCTCGTTAGAGGTTTTCCAAGCCACTGTGGTAAACCCATCGGGTTTTCCATAGTGGCGGCACTTTCAATGCCCCGCAGCGAGGGGGAAAGGGGGAGGTGACTTTCTCTTTAAGGCGGCGTAGCCGCCGCTCTTTTGCTCCCCCTTTCCCCCTTCCCGCCCGCAGGCGATCCCCGCCGCAGCGGATTTTCTTTTTGGTACTTTTTCTTT
>NZ_JANFZX010000102.1:0-5198 GCF_024461615.1 Anaerotruncus sp. DFI.9.16 | reverse complement strand
CGCTTGGAAAGCGGCAATTCCCGTCTACGCCCCGCCGGGCGCAGCGCGGCAAATCTCAAACCGCCGCCGGGGCGGGGCCCGGCAAGCCTCGCCGGGCGCAGCGCGGCAAACCTAAGAAAGCCCCCTGTCGGCGGGCAGCCGACAAGCCCCGCCGTCCACTGGGCGGCAAACCCAAGAAGATCCCCCGCCGCCCGCAGAGCGGCAAAATAGAGAAAGGAATTCACCAGAATGAAAGGGTTTGAACACCTGCTGACCGGCCTGCCCGCTTTTGAGCGGGTCAAAAGCGCGGTGAAAAATCGGGCGACCCCGGTGCTCGTCACGGGGCTCTCGAACGTGCACAAGGCGCATATGATCGTTTCGCTCGCCGGTCTGCTGGAGACCGGCGGGCTGGCCGTCGTGTCCGATGAGGCGGCGGCTACCCGGCTGGTCGAGGACATCAACATCATGGCGGGGGAGGGGACGTCTGCTCTTTTCCCCTCGCGCGAATGGACCTTTCAGGAGGTGCAGGGGGTCTCGCGGGAATACGAGCACGCGCGGCTGGCGGTGCTCGGGCGGCTGCACGCGGGGAGCCTGAAGATCGTGGTGGCGTCGGCGCAGGCCGCGCTTCAGTATACGATGCCCCCGGAGGTGCTGGAAAAACGCATCCGGACCCTCGAGGCGGGCAGGGAATACCGGATGGAGGAGCTGACGCGGTTTTTGGTGTCGGCGGGCTACACCCGCTGCGACCAGGTGGACGGCGTCTGCCAGTTCTCCCAGCGGGGCGGCATCCTCGACTTTTTCCCGCCCCACATGCCCGATCCCTTCCGCGTCGAATTCTGGGGGGACGAGATCGACACGATCTCCACCTTCAAGACGGACACCCAGCGCCGGGTCGACACGGTCAAGCGAGTGGACATCACCCCGGCGGCCGAGGTGGTGGCGGACAGCCCTGAGCGGCTGGTGAAGCTTTTGCAGGGCGCGATGAAAAACATCCGCGGCACCCGCGGCAAGCTCGCCAAGGAGAAGCTCGAGGGGGAGATCGCGCGGATCTCCGACGGCATCATGCCCCAGAGCCTCGACCGGTGGCTGCCGCTGCTCTATCCCGAGCCGGCGACTGTCTTTGACTATCTGCGCGACCGGCCGCTCTTCCTCTGCGACACGGCCAACTGCCGCGAGGCGCTCAAAAACGTGCTCTGGCAGCAGAACGAGGACGTCAAGATCCTGCTCGAGGAGGGCGTCCTCTTCAAGGGGTGCGACCGGTTCGGCGAGGACTTCGTGGATTTGCAGCGGCACGCGTCGGAGTCGAACAGCGTGCTGCTCGACACCTTCGTCCGCTCGGTGGGGGACATCCCGCTGCGGGACATGATCGACGTGAACGCCGTCCAGCTCTCCTCCTGGAGCGGCGAGTTCTCCCTGCTGCGGGAGGACGTGCAGAACTACCTTTCGCGCGGCTACTGCGTCATCGTCTTCGCGGGAACCTACCGCGCCGCCGTGACGCTGGCGGAGGATTTGCAGAAGGAAAATATCCGCGCCGCCGAGTGCGAGGAGATCGGCAGGCTCACGCCGGGCGTGGTGTACGTCGTTTCGGCGAGCATGTCGGCGGGCATGGAATACCCCGACCTGAAGCTCGCGGTCATCTCGCAGGCCAAGGCGGTCGTGCAGGGCGCCAAGCGGAAGCCCCGCCCCAAGGAGGGCAAAAAGCTCCGCGACATCAGCGATCTGACGCCGGGGGACTATGTCGTGCACGTCTCCCACGGCATCGGCGTGTTTGAGGGGATCGTCAAGCGGGATGTGCAGGGGATTGTCAAGGACTACATCAAAATCCGCTACGCGGGCACCGACATGCTCTTCGTGCCGGTCACCCAGCTCGACCTCGTCAGCAAATACGTCGGCGTGCGGGACGACGCGAACGTGCGCCTTAATAAACTGAATTCCGTCGAGTGGCAGAAGACCCGCCAGCGGGTCAAAAAGGCCGTCGAGGACATGGCCAAGGAGCTGACCGAGCTCTATGCAAAGCGGATGGCGGTCAAGGGCTACGCGTTTTCGCCCGACACCGACTGGCAGAACGACTTTGAGCGGCGGTTTGCCTTTGAGGAGACGGACGACCAGCTCCGCTGCATCGACGAGATCAAATCGGATATGGAAAACCCCGTCCCGATGGACCGGCTGCTCTGCGGCGACGTGGGCTTCGGCAAGACGGAGGTGGCGCTCCGGGCCGCCTTCAAGTGCGTGATGGACGGCAAGCAGTGCGCGCTGCTCTGCCCGACGACCATCCTGGCGTGGCAGCACTACCAGACGACCACCCGCAGGATGGAGGGCTTCCCGATCAAGGTGGAGCTGCTCTCCCGCTTCCGCTCGGCAAAGGAGCAGAAGCAGATCCTATCCGAGCTGCGGCGCGGGGAGATCGACATGATCATCGGCACCCACCGCCTCGTCCAGAACGACGTCCAGTTCAAGGACCTCGGCCTCTGCATCATCGACGAGGAACAGCGGTTCGGCGTGCGGCACAAGGAGAAATTCAAGGAGATGCGCGCCACCGTCGACGTGCTGACCCTTTCGGCGACCCCCATCCCGCGCACCCTCAACATGGCGATGAGCGGCATCCGGGACATGAGCGTCATCGAGGAGGCCCCGCAGGACCGCCATCCGGTGCAGACCTATGTGGTCGAGCATGACTGGGGCGTGATCGCGCAGGCGATCGAGCGGGAGCTGCGCAGGGGGGGGCAGGTGTTTTACCTGCACAACCGGGTCGAGAGCATCGATTCCTGCGCCTATAGGATTAAGCAGATGGTCCCCGAGGCGCGCATCGTCACGGCGCACGGCAAGATGGGGGAGGAACAGCTCTCCCGCGTGTGGCAGCAGCTGCTCGACTACGAGGTTGACATCCTCGTCTGCACGACGATCATCGAGACGGGCGTCGACGTGCCCAACTGCAACACCCTCATCATCGAGGACGCCGACCGCATGGGGCTCTCCCAGCTCTACCAGCTGCGCGGGCGGGTGGGGCGCTCCACCCGGCGCGCGTTCGCCTACCTCACCTTCCGGCGGGACAAGGAGCTCTCCGACGTGGCCGCCAAGCGGCTGTCCGCCATCCGGGAGTTCACCTCCTTCGGGTCGGGCTTCCGCATCGCGATGCGCGATCTTGAGATCCGCGGCGCGGGCAACATCCTCGGCGCGCAGCAGCACGGCCACATGGAGGCGGTCGGCTACGACATGTACCTCAAGATGCTCTCCGAGGCGGTGGCCGAGCAGAAGGGCGAGGCGCCCGCCAGGACGGCCGCGGAGTGCATGGTCGACGTGCGGGTGGGCGCGCACATCCCCGAGGATTACATCGACAACCTCGCCCAGCGCATCGACATCTACAAGAAGATCGCCGCCATCCAGAACGAGGAGGACGCGATGGACCTCATCGACGAGCTGATCGACCGGTTCGGCGACCCGCCCGACGCGGTCAAGGGGCTGGTGGACGTGGCGCTCGTGCGCAACACCGCCTCCCAGATGGGCATCCGGGAGATCTCCCAGCGCGGGGACGCGGTGCTGCTCTATCCCGAGGTCATGGATATGTCCCGCGCGGGCTCGCTCGCCGTCAGGCTGCGCGGCCGCGTGATGGTCAGCGCGGGCAGCAAGCCCTACATCACCGTCAAGATCCCCGCGGGTTCCGAACCGCTCGACACCATCCGCGAGGCGCTCGCCGCCATGGGGGAGTGATCTTTTGCAGCGGCCCGCATAAGCGGCGCGGCGCGGAACAGGATAAGACTGGATGGGAGCCGTTTCCCGAACCGTGTGGAATTTCTAGTGGACTTTTTGGGGGCGGCGTTGTATAATAAGCGGGTATGCAAGCAATACCCCTTACAGGAGGAATTCAAAATGACGACTGTTAAAAAAATCGCGGCGCTCGGCCTGGCCGTGCTGATGACCGCGAGTCTCGCCGCCTGCAGCATGGGCGGGGACACCAAATGGGCGGCCAAGGCGGGCGACCTGACCGTTCCGGCCGGCGTCTACATCAACGAACTGATCACCGCGTATTCCGACGCGACGGTCGACCTTCCGTCGGACGTCAAGGACCCGCTCAAGGAGCAGGTGGACGGCGTCACCGTCTCCCAGAAGGTCACCGAGGAGGCCAAAAAGGGCCTTGACGAATACATCGCGATCGAGCAGAAGTTCAGCGAGATGGGCCTTACCATGAGCGAGCTCGACAAGGCCTCGGTCGAACAGACCGCCGAGCAGTACTGGACCGGCTTCCGTCTGGAGGAGACCTACACCGCCAACGGCGTGTCCAGGGAGTCGTTCATCCTCGCGCAGGAGAACATGGTCAAGAAGTCGATGATCTTCAACGCGATCTACGGCGAGGGCGGCACCGACCCGGTGCCCGAGGAGGAGCTCAAAACCAAGTTCTCCACCGACTACGCCAAAATCCTGCTCATCCCCGTGTCGATCAACCCCGCCGAGGACACCGACGAGGCCAAAGCCAAGGCCAAGGAGCAGGCTTCCGAGCTGATCAACAAGTACCTCGAGCGCGCCAAGGCGGGCGAGGATATGGAGACGCTCGTCTACGAGGCCCGCAAGGAGCTTTCGGGCAACCAGGACCTCGAGAAGCCAGAGGCGGGCACCTCCTTCACCTTTGTGAACCGGGAGAACTCCTCCTATTCGCAGGAGGTGGTCGATACGATCTTTGCCGCGCCGATCGGGGAGCCGACCGTCGCCGAGTCGGAGGACGGGATGTACCTCTTCGTCCGCTACGATGTGATGGAAAACGAGAGCGACTTTGCCCAGCGCAGGGCGGCGCTGGTCTCCGCGCTGCGCGGGGACGCGTTTGACGAGCAGGTCTCCCAGTGGGCGGACTCGCTCACCGGCGTCACCTATAACGACGCGGCCCTCAAGCGCTACACCCCTGAAAAACTGAAGGTCGGCTGAACGGCATCATAAAAGCCGGCGCGAAAGCGCCGGCTTTTTGTTGTCCCCAAACGTCCCCGCGAACGGTTCTATAAGTACCGAAGGACAAAAAATCAACCTGTAAAGGGGATCGATCCGATGATGAGCCCCGGCGACGGCCCGCTGCTGCCGAGCGCCCGCTTTGCACGCAGCGCGCCGCCCGCGGGGCGCCCAATCCGGGCGGCCGCGCAGAGTGCGCGCGCTCTCGAATCCACGGACTTTTTACCGATTGCTTCATGAAATGAAAAAGGCGGCCGCGCCGCGGGCGCCGTTTAAAATACGCAAAT
>NZ_JANFZX010000101.1:0-5407 GCF_024461615.1 Anaerotruncus sp. DFI.9.16 | reverse complement strand
CCCTTCTTTGGTTCCTTTCTTGGGCAAGCAAGAAAGGAACTCGCTGTCGGTCGACCACCGACAAACTGCACCGCTCGATGAGCGGAAAATCTAAGCCCACCCCGGGGCGGAACCCGGCAACTCCGCCGCTCTCTGAGCGGCAAATCGAAAGGAGAGCACAGATGTATCTAGCCGGCGTCGACATCGGCGGCACCAAATGCGCCGCCTGCATCGGCCGCGCGGACGGCGAGCAGGTGGAGGTGCTCTGCCGCGCCGTTCCCCGCGCCACACGGGAATATACCCCAGCCGGGATGCTCGAGGCCCTCGCGGGGGACCTCCGCGACTGCCTTGCCGCGCTGCCCGCGTGGGAGCGCGCCGAAGGGATCGGCATCAGCTGCGGCGGCCCGCTCGACAGCCGCGCGGGAATCGTGCTCTCGCCGCCCAACCTGCCCGGCTGGGACGCGGTGCCCGCCGCGAAAATCCTGTCGGAGCGCACCGGCCTGCCCGCCTGGCTCTGCAACGACGCCAACGCGGGCGCGCTGGCCGAATGGCAGTACGGCGCGGGACGGGGCTGCCGCGACCTGGTCTTTCTCACCTTCGGGACGGGGCTCGGCGCGGGCCTCATCCTGGGCGGCAGGCTATACGAGGGCGCGTCGGGCATGGCGGGGGAGCTCGGCCACATCCGCCTCGAGACGCACGGGCCCGTCGGCTACGGCAAGGCGGGCTCCTTCGAGGGATTTTGCAGCGGCGGGGGGATCGCCCAGCTCGCGCGGGCATTTGCGCTCGAGGAGCTCCAGGCGGGGAGAAGCCCCGCCCTCTGTCCCGACATGGCGGCGCTTGCCGCGCTCGACGCGCGCAGGGTGGGGGAGGCGGCCGCCGCGGGCGACCCGCTCGCCCGAAAGATCCTGCGCGAAGCGGGGACCCAGCTCGGGCGGGGGCTTTCCATCATAATCGACATGATAAATCCCAAAAAAATCGTGATTGGCAGCATTTTCGCAAGATGTTATAATGAGATATGGCCGGCGGCGCGGGAGGTCCTCGAACGGGAGGCGCTGCCCGCCGCCCGCGCGGTGTGCGAGGTGCTGCCCAGCGCGCTTTCCGAATCGGTGGGAGATATTGCCGCCCTCTCGGTCGCGCGCTACCACATCGAAACCGCGGAGGAACCGGTATGAAAGAACGCACCAGCCGGCTGACGGACGGCTTTTTCGCGCGCCATGAAGCATTCGGCGCGATCAAAACGGAGATTCTGGGCGCCTGCGGGCTGCTGCTCGACGCCTTCCGGCAGGGCGGCAAGCTACTCGCCTGTGGGAACGGCGGTTCCTGCGCGGACGCCGATCACATCGTGGGCGAGCTGATGAAGGGCTTTCTGCTCCGCCGTCCGCTGCCCGAGGCGGAACGCGCCGCCTTCGCCGAACGGTTCGGCGGGGAGGGGGCGGCGATCGCCGCAAAGCTCCAGGGCGGGCTGCCCGCCGTCTCCCTCTGCGCGCACGCGGCGCTCATGAGCGCCTTTGAAAACGACGTCGACCCGGCGCTCGTCTACGCGCAGCAGGCATACGCCTACGCGCGGCCGGGGGACGTGTTCCTCGGCCTCAGCACGTCGGGCAACGCGGAAAACGTCCGCGCGGCCGCCATGGCGGCAAAAATCCGGGGCGCAAAGGTGATTGCCTTGACAGACGAAGGGGGCGGGAAGCTCGCCCCGCTCGCCGACTGCGCGGTCCGCACGCCCGAACGGGAAACCTACCGCGTGCAGGAATGCCACCTGGCAATCTATCATTTCCTCTGCGCGTATGTGGAATCGGAACTATTTGACGAATGAGGGGGTATCGCCATGCAGCCTTTTCGGCTGACGCCCGCCTGTAAGGACTACCTGTGGGGCGGGACCCGGTTGAAGACAGTCTACGGCAAGCGCACCGCGCTGCCGGTCCTGGCCGAGAGCTGGGAGCTTTCGGCCCATCCCGACGGCGACGGCGTGATCGCCTGCGGGGAATTCGCGGGAACGCCCTTTTCCCGGTTTGCCGCGGAGCATCCGGAGTCGCTCGGCGGAAACTGCGCGGGCGCGAAGGAGTTCCCGATCCTGATCAAGCTGATCGACGCGGCCCGGTTTTTGTCGATCCAGGTGCACCCGGACGACGGCTACGCCCGCCGCGTCGAGGGGGGGCGCGGCAAGACCGAGATGTGGTATGTCGTCGACTGCGAGCCGGACGCCTTCCTCTATTTTGGGTTTGAGCGGGAAATTTCGGCGGAGGAGATGCGCCGGAGGATCGCGGACCACACGATCACCGAGGCACTCCACAAGGCCCCCGTACACAAGGGGGACGTCTTCTTCATCGGCGCGGGCACGATCCACGCGATCGGAGCGGGCATCCTGCTCGCGGAGATCCAGCAGAACTCCAACACGACCTACCGCGTCTTCGACTTCGGGCGGGTCGGGGCGGACGGGAAGCCGCGGGAGCTGCATGTGGACAAGGCGCTCGACGTGACCCTGCGCGCGCCCGCTCCCTCGGGCGCGCCCGGCGCGGAAATGCTTGCGGAAACGGCGGATTTCCGCCTCAGGCGCCTTGCAAAGTGCAATTACTTTACAGTGGATGCGCTGGCTCTTTCGGGCAATTACCGCCGCGAAATGACGGGCGATTCCTTCGTTTCGGTGCTCTGCACCGAAGGGGAGGCGGCGCTCTCCTGCGGCGGGGAGGAATTCCTGCTGCGCGCGGGGGAGAGCCTCTTTGTCCCGGCGGACGCGCCGGGCTTCACCCTCACCGGGAACGGCGAGCTGCTGCTCACAACGGTATAGGAGGAAATGCGATGTATTACATAGGCGTCGATCTGGGCGGGACCAACATCAAGGTGGGGATCGTGAATGCGGAGAGCTGCGCCATCCTCGGGGAGGGGAGCCTGCCGACCGCGCTGCCCCGTCCCGCGGACGAGGTGTGCGCCGACATCGTCCGGGCCGCCGGGGACGCGCTCCATGCGGCCGGGCTGGACCTTTCGCAGGTGCGGGGGATCGGCGTGGGCTGTCCCGGCACCATCAACCCCGAAACCGGCGTCGTGGAGTACTCCAACAATCTCGGCTGGCGCGATTACCCGATGCGCCGCTACCTCAGCGAGGCGCTGGGACTGCCCGTCGCGATGGGCAACGACGCAAACGTCGCCGCCCTCGGCGAGGTGTGCGCCGGCAGCGCCAGGGGCGCTTCCAGCGCGGTCATCGTCACGCTCGGCACCGGCGTGGGCTGCGGGGTGGTGCTCGCGGGCGAAATCCTCACCGGCTACAACTACGCCGCCTCCGAGCTCGGGCACATGGTCATCCGGTACGGCGGCCGGCTGTGCACCTGCGGGCGGCACGGCTGCCTCGAGGCCTACGCCTCCGCCACCGGGCTCATCAACCTGACCAACGAGGCGGCCGCCGCCCATCCGGACAGCCGGCTTGCCGTGATCGCCGCCGCAAACGGCGGCGCGGACGGGCGCACCGCCTTCCTCGCCGCGAAGGAGGGGGACGCCGCCGGACAGGCGGTCGTCGACGAGTACATCGGCTACCTCGCCTGCGGCGTGACCAACATCATCAACATCTTCGAGCCGGAGGTCATCAGCCTCGGCGGCGGCATCGCCAAGGAGGGGGAAACCCTGCTCGCGCCGCTGCGGGAGCGCGCCTACGCCGAAATCTTCGGCGGGCGCGGGGAGAAGTACACCCGCATCACCGCCTGCACCCTCGGCTACAAGGCCGGGATCATCGGCGCGGCCATGCTGGCGCACAAGGACGCCTGACCCCAGAGAACAATTTCATTGACAACCGGGCAGCTGTGACAGAGATCGCAGCCGCCCGGTTGTTTTCTTTTTCCGCGCCTGGGGCAAACTGCCGAAAGAGCCCGGCGGAAATTTTGGCAGTTTGCCGGGCGGCGGGGAAAAGCCCGGTCAAAACCGCAAAGAATCCGGCGGCATTTTTAGCTGGAATGGAAAAACTGCGCGCGTTTATGGGTTTTCGACAAGAAAAAGGGGCGAAAAAGGGCAAAACGGATAAGTTTTTCTGTTTTTGCCCACCTTCCCGGAATGGAAATTTGGACGATCCCACAAAAATGTGGAAAGATGTCAAGCGGTTTGACGGAGAAACCCGGAAAATGCTTGTGGACTCCTACGAATTGCCTTCCAGAAGATTATGGACATTGCAAGAAAATTCGTCATATAGCCCAAACCTTATTGTAAATTTTAGATAACATGCTATAATCGAGCTAAATAAAAAAGATTGCTTCTATGCAAGGTGCATATATTCCGACCAATCTTTTTTACATGCTTGCAAGCAGCAGCCGAATGATTCCGTTGATTTCCGATTTGAAAAAAGGAGGAGCTTTTTCCATGAAACGCATCCTTTCCATCCTCTTGTCCGTTACGCTGGTCTGCCTGCTGGCCGCCTGCGGCGCGCCCGCGCAGCAGGGCGGCGACGCCCCGCAGACGGACGCGGCGCCCATGCGGGCGCTGCGCCTCGGCACCGGCTCGGTGGGCGGCACCGACAACGTCGCGATCGAGGCGATGTCCTCGGTGGTCAACCGCAACTCCGACATCAAAACCTCCACCGTCACGACGACCGGCGCGGTCGAAATCATCAACCTGCTTGATTCCCGCGAGCTCGAGGGCGGCTACACCGGCTCGATCAACCTTGTGCAGGCGCTGCGCGGTGAGGAGCCCTTCCAGAAGGAGATCCCCGCCAGCTCGATGCTCCAGGCGTTCGGATTCGTCTCCTGGCGGCTGCCGGTCCTGACCGTCGCGGGCAGCGGCATCGAGAGCTACGAGGACCTGCGCGGCAAAAAAATGGCCTTCCCCGACGTGGGCTCCGCCTCGACCGAGGTGCTCAAGATCGTCCTGCGGGAAGCGGGCGTCCTCGACGACGTGAACATCGAATATTTCACCTGGAGCGACGGCTTCTCCGCGCTCAAGGACGGCCGCGTCGACGCGTGCGTCGGCACCTGGGGCAACGGCGTGCCGCCGGCGGGCATCATCGAGCTGCTCACCGTGCGCGACATCAACATCCTCTCCCTCCCGCCCGAGGTCGGCGCTAAAATCCACGAGATCAACCCCGGCATCATGGCGCAGGATCTGACCCACGCGGAGTGCGACATCATCCCCGAGGGCGATCCCAGGCTCTCCCCGGTCAATGCGGGCGTCATGATCTTCCACGCCGACGTGCCGGAGGAATCGGTCTATGAGTTCACCAGGGCGTGCATCTCCAACATCGAGGAGCTGGGCAAGATCACCCAGGACCTGAAGCCTCTCAAGGACTACGTCACGAGCGTCTGCGTCGAGGACGTGCCCTTCCACCCGGGCGCCGCGCGCGCGCTCAAGGAAGCGGGGCTGTGGGACGACCGCTTCACCGTCTACGGCGAATAACCTAAATCGTCCGTCCGGGCGCAGAAACCGGAGCATCCGGGAGATCATTCGAATTCCG
>NZ_JANFZX010000100.1:0-5537 GCF_024461615.1 Anaerotruncus sp. DFI.9.16 | reverse complement strand
CCCCCCCCCCCCCCCCCCCCCCCCCCCCCCCCCCCCCCCCCCCCCCCCCCCCCGGATCCGGTCTCCCGGACGAAGGGCGGCTGTCAGAAGAGGACCTCTTTGTGCGCGGGGGTCGCCTTGGCGATCAGCTTGCCGCGGTTGTAGGAGTAGAGGACCTCGCTCTTCTTGTTGAGGGCGTTGTAGAAGTTGTCGTTGTTGAGCACGATGAAGCTCGCGGGGTTGCCCTCCCGGATGCCGTAGCTGTCCCCGAGGTGCAGCGCCCGGGCGGCGTTGTAGGTGCAGAACCTGTAGGAGTCCATGATCTGCTGGTAGCCCATCAGCTGGCAGACGTGCAGGCCCATGTGGATGACGTCCCGCATGTTGCCGTCGCCGAGCGGATACCACGGGTCGAAGATGTCGTCGTGGCCGAAGGCGACGTTGTTGCCGTTCTCCAGCAGCTCCTTGACGCGGGTGACGCCCCGGCGCTTCGGGTAGGTGTCGAAGCGGCCCTGCAAATGGGTGTTGACCAGCGGGTTGCAGATGAAGTTGATATCGCTCATCCGCAGCAGGCGGAAGAGCTTGCCGCAGTAGGCGTTGTTGTAGCTGTGCATCGCGGTGGTATGGCTGGCGGTGACCATGTCCTTCATGCCGCTTTCGAGCGCGCGGCAGGCGAGCACCTCGAGTCCCTTGGACTGCTCGTCGTCGATCTCATCGCAGTGGACGTCGACCAGCTTTCCGTACTTTTCCGCGAGCTTGACGCAGAAGTTGACCGAATCGACCGCGTATTCGCGGGTGAATTCAAAGTGCGGGATCGCGCCGACGCAGTCCGCGCCCATCCTGACGGCGTTCTCCATGAGCTGCTCGCCGTTCGGATAGCTCATGATGCCCTCCTGCGGAAAGGCGACGATCTGGATGTCGACGATCCCCTTGAGCTCCTCCTTGAGCTCGAGCATCCCCTCCATCGCGATCAGCGTCGGGTCGGTCACGTCGACGTGGGTGCGCACGAACTGGACGCCGTTGGACGCCTGCATCTGCACCGCGCGGCGGGCGCGGTCCTTGACGTCCTGCTTGGAGAGCTTCTCCTTGCGCTTGGCCCAGCACTCGATCCCCTCGAAGAGGGTGCCCGACATGTTCCACACCGGGTCGCCCGCCGTCAGGCAGGTGTCGAGGTGGACGTGCGGCTCGATAAAGGGCGGGATGGCCAGGCATCCGGTGCAGTCGACGACCTCTTCGCCCGGGTTGGGGTCGAGGTTCGCGGCGATCTTTTCAAACTTCCCGTCGGCGACGCGGATGTCGACCGCCTCGGTCCCGTTTTCCACAAAGATATTTTTGATCAGCATGCGATGATCTCCTTTCGTCACGTGTGTTCTCTTCCAACAGGCCTATGCCTTCTGCTTCGGACGGACGGCCATCTCCCAGATGAGGAAGATCACGGCCGCGACAACGAGCGAGTTGACCGGCTTGATGCCCCAGCTCACAAAGATGCCGATGAGCGCGCCGCCGATGACCGCGAGAATCGCGCCGGGGTTGACCGCCGGGTTCTTGACGTCCTCCCTGGAATAGTCGCCGCGGTGCAGGATGTAATGCAGGATGATGACCGCGCCGACCGGCGGGATCATGCCGGAGAGCAGGTTCAGGTAGCTGACGAAGTTGTTGTTGAGCCACACCGAGAAGACGGTGCCCACCAGGCCGCCGAGCAGAACCATCGGCTTCATCGGGATCTTGGTGATGTTCGAGACGCCGAGGCCCGCGGTATAGAGGGCGTTGTTGTTGGTCGTCCAGATGTTGAGCCCGAGGGTGATGACCGCCGGGATCGCGAGGCCCTGGAGGATGAGGATGTTGAAGATGTCCGCCACGCCGGTGACCGCGCCGCCGACCGCGCCGAAGATCATCATGACCGAGTTGCCCACGAAGAAGGCGACGACCGTCGCGGTGACGGCGACCTTCGGGGTCTTGGAGAAGCGGGTGAAGTTTGGCGTCGCGGTGCCGCCCGAAATGAACGAGCCGACGACGATCGCGATGCCCGCGGCGAGCGTCATCTTGTTCTCCATGCCGAAGACGTTCATGATGCCGCCCGCCTTCTGGATGCCCCAGGTCACCGAATAGACGCCGAGGATGGCGATGAGGGGCACGGCGATCGAGCCGAGGACCGCCAGCGCCTTGATGCCGAGGTAGGCGGTGACCGTCATGACCGCGCCGGTGACGATGACGAGCGCCCACACGGGCAGCTTGCCCTTGGTCAGCTCGGTGACGGGGAGCGCGAACATCGCGACGCCCACGCCGAACCAGCCGATCTGGGTGATGCTGATGATGGCGGAGGGCAAAAACGAGCCCTTTTCACCGAACGAGCGGTGCGCCAGCAGGTCGAGGGAAAGGCCGGTCTTCTGGCCGATGTAGCCGAGAGTGCCGCAGTAGACGCCCAAAAACGCGTTGCCGACGATCATGGAGATGAGAAAGCCGCTCAGCGTCAGCCCGATGCCCAGGTTGCCGCCCGCGGTCATGCTCGGGGTAAAGAAGGTGAAGCCCACCAGCACCACCATCGCCGCCCACATGCCCTGTACCTTTTTGTCCTTCGGTACCGCGCTGAGGGAATACTCGGAATCCTCCGCCTGGACTTTTTTCTCTTTCAGTTCGCTCATCGTTACCTCCCTTTCTGTCTGTGCCACGCGCTGGGCGCGCATTGATGTAAGTAGTTTCATTAGCCGCTATCCACACTATATCATATGAATCTGCATTTTGCCACCTGATTTTTGTACAAATTATTGCCTTTTTCTTTGGCAAGTTGTTGATAAGTCATGTGAAGACTGCCAAAACGCAAGCGAATTATGAAACCGATTACAAAGTGCGTCTTTTTTTGTCGGAGGCCTTCCCGGGGCCTTGCATTTTCCCGGACGGGTTGGTAAGCTATAGGTAGACGATTGGACAGGGGGCGGGGGCTTGAATATCAAGGAGATTGCGCGGCAGGCGCAGGTGTCGGTCGCGACCGTCTCACGGGTGCTCAATCACCCCGAACAGGTCCAGCCGGAAACCCGCGAGCATGTGCTCGCGGTCATGGAGCAGTTCCACTACACCCCCAACTGGTTCGCGCGCGGGCTCAACCTCGGCCGCACCAACACGGTCGCCCTGCTCGTCCCCACCTTTGAGCACGGCATCTACCACCGGGTCGTCACCGGCGTCGAGACGGTCGCCGCCAAAAAGGGCGCGGGCGTCCTGCTCTGCAACACCCACGGCACCGCCGAGGGGGAGGTCGACTCGCTGCGCATGGTGCTCGACCGCAAGGTGGACGGCGTCATCCTCGGGGCCGCCCGTCTGAGCGCCGCCCAGCTCGACGCCACCGGCCTGCGGGAGCGCCCCTTCGTGATCATCGGGCGCGGGGACGGATTGGGCGACGTGACCGCCTGCTACATCAACTTCGAGGGCAGCGCCGCCCGGATGACCCAGCACCTCTTCGAGCTGGGCCGCCGCCGGGTCGACCTGCTGCTCGACGAGGATTCCCACTCGAAGAGCGGCGCGATCCTCCAGGGCTACCGCGCGGCGTGCGTCCAGGCGGGGCTTCCCGCCGGGCAGGTCCACACCGCCGAGGACAGCCTGCGGGGCGGTTATCTGGCGGCGCGGCGGCTCTTTGCGACAGGCAGCCTGCCTGACGCGATCTTCGCCTCGAGCGACGAGCTCGCCTTCGGCGTCATGAAGGCGGCGCGCGCCGAGGGGGTCGATATCCCCGGGCGGCTCGCGGTGGCGGGGTTCAGCGATTCCCCCATGTGCGAGCTGGTCACTCCCGAGCTCACGAGCGTCGAGCAGCCCGCCCACCGGCTGGGCATGGTCGCCGCGCGCCTGCTTTTCGACCTGATCGAGGACGAGCAGCTTGTCGACCGCGTGCCGCAGCAGGTCGTGCTCCAGCCCAAGCTGAAAATCCGCCGCTCCTGCGGCAACGAGAAATATATTTATGAGCTGTTTGAATGAGAGGGGTTGGGTTCCATGTCGTTAGCAGTGCCTTTTCTGGGCAGGCAGCTGAATAACCCGGTCATCGTGGCCGCCGGTCCCTGGTCGCGCAGCGCGGCCGCCATTCAGCGGTCGATCGACGCGGGCGCCGCCGCGGTCGTCACCGAAACGATCACCCTGGAGGCGGGCACGGTCATCCGGCCCCGGCTCTACCTCGACGACGGGCGGCTTTTCAACACGATGCTCTATTCCACCCTCGACCTCGAGCAGTGGGAGCAGGAGATGGACCGGATCGACAAGCGGGACTGTATGCTGATCTGTTCGATCTGGGGCGCGACCCCCTCGGAGGCCGCCTACATCGCCTCCAAGGTGGAGCGGATGGGCGCCGACGCGGTGGAGCTGAGCATCAGCGCACCCATCGGCACCAAAAACGAGCGGCTCTCGAGCCATCCGGAACACATCGGCGAGTTTGTCCGCACGATCGTGGCGGCGGTGGAGATCCCGGTGATGGTCAAGCTTTCCTACGACGCGAGCATCAACACGGGCTTTGTCCGCGCGATCGAGGAGGCGGGCGCCTCCGCCGTCAGCGCGATCGACAGTCTCAAGGGGCTGTCGGGCGTCGACATTGAGCGCCAGCAGGCCGTCATGCCCACCTACGGCGGCTATACCGGCCCCAACATCCGGCCCGTGTCGCTGGCGGTCACCGCCACCCTCTCCCAGCTCACCCGCTGCCAGATCTGCGGCATCGGCGGAATCGAGAGCTTTGAGAACGTGCTGGAATTCATCATGCTCGGGGCCAACACCGTCCAGCTCGCCTCCGCGGTCATGCTGCACGGCTACGGCCGCATCGCCGAAATCGTCCAGGGGCTCGCGGCGTGGGCCGACGGGCACGGCGGCAGCATCGAACGGCTGCGGGGCGCCGCGCTCGGCTCTCTCATCCCCTTCGAGGAGATCCCCGAGCAGCCGCTTGTGAGCGAGCTGCTCTCCCCCTGTGCGCGGGAGGACTGCTCTCTCTGTGCCGGCGGCTGCCTCTACGGAGGCGTTCACCGCGAGGCGGACGGCATCGTCACCGACCCCACCCGCTGCACCGGCTGCGGGCTGTGCGTCGCGCGCTGCCCCGACAAAAAGCTCCGCCTCGTCTGGAAGTAACATTACAAAAGGAAAGGCCGCCCGCGAGGGCGGCCTTTCCTTTTGGCGAGGACTTGCCGCTCAGTAAACGGTATCGTTTGCCGGCAGTCGGCCGACGGCAGTTTTAGATTGTCCGCTCAGGGAGCGGCGGAGTTGCCGGGTCCCGCCGGCAGAGGCCTTCTTGGGCTTTCCGCTCAGTAAGCGGTATCGTTTGCCGGTAGTCGACCGGCGGCGAGTTTAGATTTGCCGCTCAGTGAGCGGCAGAGTTGCCGGGTCCCGCCCCGGGGTGGGCTTAGATTCGCCGCTCATCGAGCGGCGGAGCTTGACAGCTGCCCGCCAGAAGAGGCCTTCTTGGGCTTACCGCTCAGTAAGCGGTATCGTTTGCCGGTGGTCGACCGGCGGCGAGTTTAGATTTGCCGCTCAGGGAGCGGCGGAGTTGCCGGGTCCCGCCCCGGCAGGCGGCCCCATTTCTTGTACGGACAAGAAATGGG